>JBKJVQ010000237.1:0-6411 GCA_046717125.1 Methyloligellaceae bacterium | reverse complement strand
TCCCTCCCCTTCAGGGGAGGGTGGCCCGAAGGGCCGGGTGGGGGGCCATTCACTAAGAAATCATCACTGATGCGGCTCCTCTTCCTAGGCGATGTCGTGGGCCGCGCCGGCCGCAACGTAGTCCTCGAAAACCTGCCGAAGCTGCGCGAGCGCTATGCTCTCGATTTCGTCGTGGTGAACGGAGAGAACGCGGCCGGCGGTTTCGGCATCACCGAAGCCATCTGCGACGAGCTGCTGGAAGCCGGCGCGGATGTCGTCACCACCGGCAATCATGTCTGGGACCAGCGCGAGGCGCTGGTCTTCGCCGACCGCCAGCCGCGCTTGCTCCGTCCGCTGAATTTTCCGCCCGGCGCGCCCGGCCGCGGCGCTGGCCTCTACCCCGCGAAGAACGGCGCGGAGGTGCTGGTCGTCAATGTCATGGGGCGGGTGTTCATGGCGGACATCGATTGCCCGTTCCGCGCCATCGACCGGGAACTCGATGCCTGCCCGCTCAAATCGGGCGCGGACGCGATCCTGATCGACATGCATGCCGAGGCGACCAGCGAGAAGCAGGCGCTCGCCCATTTCGTCGACGGCCGCGCGAGCGCCGTGATCGGCACCCACACCCATGCGCCGACATCGGACGATCATGTGCTTCCGGGCGGGACGGCCTTCGTCTCCGACGCCGGCATGTGCGGCGATTACGATTCGGTGCTGGGCATGGACAAGGCCGAGCCGATCCGCCGCTTCATCACGAAACTGCCGGGCAGCCGCTTCGAGACGGCGTCAGGCCAGGGCACCCTTTCCGCCTTCGCAATCGAGACCGACGATGCGACCGGCCTCGCCCGCTGGATCGCGCCCTTGCGCATCGGCGGCGCATTGCGCGCCACAGCGCCTGATTTGTGGAAATAGCGGCTTGCAACGAAGCCCTAATTTGGGGAGCCTATCCGCTAGTTTGCAAGCCAACGGAGGGATCATGAGCCGCCTGTGTTTCGGAACCCTTCTCGTCGGCGCGCTGATCGTCCTTCCGGTCGATACGGGGTCTCTCAAATTATCGCCGATGCGCCACGCCAGCGCACACGCGGAAAAAGCGGGCGCGAAGGACGCGTTCGAAGCCGCCAAAGACCTTGGCACGGTTGAGGCGTGGGAGGCGTTTCTCGCGCGCCATCCGGACGGTTTCTACGCCGATCTCGCGCGTGGCCACGTCAGGAAGCTCAAACAGGGCCGCTCCTCGACAAGTCCGACCGGGGGGCCCGCGCCCGCCGCGCAGGACGACGAGGAGGAGACTGCGCCAGCCGCCGCCGAGGAGGGCGAGGACGAGACCGCGCCTGCGGCAACCGAGGATAAGGAAGAGCCCCCGGCCGCCGCCGCTGAGGATGACGACGGCGAGGGCGGCGCGATCGCGGCCGATCGCAGGGAGCCTGCGGTCACGCGGGGCGGCGACTTCATGGGCTTCCCGGAGAAGTTCAACCGCTACTATACGGACCCGGCGTGGCAGGCCTCGCGCATCATCTATGTGAGCCCGGACGGCGGCGGCGACGGCGCAACGCTCAACACGCCCATGTCTGTCAAGGAGGCGATCGCGGCCGCGCGTCCCGGCACGGTGATCTATTTCCTGCGCGGAAAATACGATGGCTGCTTCGGCTTCGAGAAGGAGAACAGCGGCACCTACGATCAGCCGATCGTGCTCTATGCCGAGCGCAACAAGGACAGGACGATCGGCGTACAGATCACCTGCTGCAACGAGGGGCGGGCGACCTGCTTCAACTTTGAGGACGCCAACTACATCGCCGTCGACGGCTTCGAGCTGATCGGCGGCAATTTCGGCGTGCGCGCGGTGGGCGCGGACTACGCGGCGAGCAAGCACTCGCGCGGCATCGCGGTGATGAACTGCGACGGCCATGACCAGGACCGCGACCCGTTCTTCACCGGCCATTCCGATTGGGCGGTGTTCGAGAACAACGTCGGCCATGGGGCGAAGAAAGGCGACGGCCACGGCATGTATTTGAGCAATGGCGGCGACTGGAACATCGTGCGCTTCAACGAAACGCACTCGAATGCATCGAGCGATTTCCAGATCAATGCCGACCCGGCCTCGACCTGCACGCAAGTCGGCATCGAGCATGATGATCCGCGCTGCGACGCCTATGCGGGCGAGGGCGAAGGCGGCCAGGGCGCGAGCGATTATTTCCTCGTCGACGGGAATTATTTCCACCGCTCGGCGGTCGGCCCGAACTTCACATCCGTGCGCCGGAGCGTCATCCGCAACAACGTCTTCGGCCCGCAGGAGCGGCACAATGTGAGCTTCTGGCAGGAGACGGAAAATCCCAAGCTCGGCTCATCCGATAACAAGATCCTGCACAACATCTTCATCACGCGCGACAAGCACGCGGTGCAGTTCATCAACCATTCGACGCGCAACGAATTCGCCAACAACGTCCTCCTCGGCACGCGCGTCGACGAGGCCGGCAAGCTGACCGTGAGCCCCTATGCGATGCTGATGGGGGTAGACGATACGGTCGGCGAGAACGTCTATCGCGGGAACCTCTATGTCGCCGGCAAGATGGAGGGCCGGGAGGCCGGCGAGGGCGAGACGGCGATGGATAAATTCTCCGCAGGCTGGTTCAAGGCGTTCGGCCCGGGCATGACCCACGACGCGAACGATTTCACCCCGACGAAGAGCGCGCCTTATCTCGGCAAGGGCGAGGTTTTGGAGGATGCCCCGGCGGACCGCAACGGCGTGGCGCGGGATGGCGCGGTGGACCTCGGGCCTATCGAGGTGGAGTGAGTACATTGATGCGACGTGGCCCGGCTTGACCGGGCCATCCAGACGCCGGACTGGGTCCCCCGGTCAAGCCGGGGGACGTCGCGGTAAACTGGGGGAGAGCAGATGAGAGACGGCATCGTCAGGGCGCAACGCGATCTCCTTCTAACGGCGGCGTTCACCATTCTCGCCTGCGCGCCCCTTGCCGCCGAGGAGCGCGTGACCATGCCGATGGGCGCGCTCCTGTGCAAAGCGATCGAGCCGACGATCGAACATGCGCGGATTGTCCGGCAGCCGACCTCCGAAGGCTTGCGCGCGTTCGTCGAAGCGCAAGTCGCAAGCGGCGCATGCCGCATGGTCAAGTCGGAAGTGGCGGTCACCGTGGTCGATGTCGACCAGCGCGGCTTCGCGCTCGTCAAGGACGAGAGCGGGCAGTGGTGGACCGACGCGGAGAATATCTGGGGCTACTTCGACACGCCCGCGAAGGTCAAGGCTTGGAAGAAGGGGTGAACGCTAGAGTTCCCACGCAACCCTCGGATGTGTCGCCGGAAAGATGGAGGGCCGGACGCCGGGCAGGGGCAAGACGGCAATCGAGAACTTCTCGCCGGGCTGGTTCAAGGCTTTTGGCCCCGGTACCCACGACGCGAACGATTTCACCCCGACGAAGGCCTCGCCCTATTTCGGCAAGGGCGAGGTTTTGGAGGATGCCCCGGCGGACCGCAACGGCGTGGCGCGGGATGGCGCGGTGGACCTTGGGCCTATCGAGTTGGAGTGAGGGGCAGCGACGCGTGCCGGATCGTGAAGTCGGAGGTGACGGTCGGCGTTGTCGATGTCGACCGTCATGGCTTCACGCTCCTCAAGGACGAGAGTGGGCAGTGTTGGACCGATGCGGAGAATACCTGGGCCTGGAGGAGGGGCATCACGGTGAACTGCGAATTAATGAGGGGCTACTCAAGTTCTAGGTACTCCACCACCGTGCCGCCCATGTCGTATGATAGCCGCGCCGTCGCTTCGACCACGGGATTTGAGAGAGCGTTGCGATCGAATGTTGGTAGGGTTGTTCCCCCAGCATTTCGGGCTGACGGCGAGAGAAAGCCGCCGATTCCCATGTCGTGCGCCTCTTTGCCGAGCGCGTTGCAAAATTTGTAGTCTTCGCCGGTAAGGTCGGGCCACGCCGCAAGCTGCGGTACCAAGTCGACCAGGTGTGTGGATGGCGCGATAAAATTGCTGCATCACGTCGCTCACTTGAACGCCCAGGTGCAAGTAAGGCTCGCGGAAGAGGCTCACCATCCCGACTGTTAAGCGAACGCCCGTATATTGCATGATCTCACTCGCTGGCCCGCGAAGCGTGAAGTGACGGCGATCTTATCAGCCATAGCCTCATTACTCTGATCTCTCCAAGGTTTCGTTAACTCTCGGCACGCTCACTGCACCCGAGAAGCCCCACCGCTCCCCCCATAAACCCGATCTCCTCATCATCGGCCGCCGGGCCCCTCCCGAAGCCGGAAATCCCCCGCTGCCGCATCCACAAACAATGGGTCGGCAGGCGCGACCATGCCCTTACCGAACACGATCTTGATGGTGCCGTCCGCGTGCTTCTCTTGCGCGAGGCTGTGATCGACGCTGACCTTGAGCTGGTCGCAGCCTGAGCCGCAGGACACGGCGAAGTCGGCGCCCTCCCCATTGCCCCAGAAAATCGAATTGGTGATGCGGTGATTGTCCGGCGCGAGGCCTTCATAGGTGTCAACGAAGAGGCCGATCCCGGGTCCGTCGCAGGCCGGGGTCAGCGCGCTGACATTGGTGATGCGGTCGAAAATCGTGATCGTCGGACCGGAGCCGCCGGCTCCGCCATCGACCAGGATATTGCCGCCGCAGTTCCGGTCGTAGATCTCGTGCGAGGCGAAGCAGTCCGCGCCCTCGTCGCAGAAGAAGCCGCCGCCTGAATCGCCGGCGCGGTTGCCGCGATAGACATTCCAGGAGAGCGTCGCGGTGGTCACCTGCCCGCCCGGCGTATACTCGCCGATAAAGAGCCCGCCGCCCCACTGCGTCACGCTGTTGTCCGTGAACAGATTGCCGACGATCTCGAGCTTGTTGCCGAACAGATAGAACGCGCCGCCATGCGAGGCGCCGGGCTCCAGCCCGTGATTGTCATGCACGCGATTGCGGCGGAGAACGACGCTGTTCTGGTTGACAGCGTCATTGATGAAGACCGCGCCTCCGCGCCCGCATCGGTTGCCCTCGAACACATTGCCGGCGATCCGCCCCGAGACGTTGTTCAGCGCGAGGCCCGCGCCGGCGAGCGCCATGTCCTTGCAGTCATTGTCGTGGATGAAATTGTTGGTGACGTCGAAATGCTGCGACTCCCAGTGCTCGCGGACGATCGCCCGCGCATAGTTCTAGATCTCGAAGCCGTTGATGGCGGTGCGCTGATCGCCTTTCGGCCCCGGGTCCACGATGTGGATGAACGAGCCGCCGCCATTCCCCTTTGCATGGCTTACATATTTCGCCGAGTCTCGGACGGTGAAACCGCTGCCCGACTGGAAACCGCCGGAGAGGGTGAAATGCTTCTCGCCCGGCTTGATCTGCTCCGCGTACGTCCCTTCCGCGACGCAGATCACCGCGCCGGGCTCCGCGGCCTCCACCGCCGCCGCGATCGTCGCGTGCGGGCTTTGCGCCGATCCCTCGCCGCCTTGCGACGCGGCGTCCGCGAACAGCGTGCATTTGGGGATGGCCGTCGCTCGCGCGACCTTCACGGCGCGGGGGATGCTTTCCGACGGTTGCGATTCGCCTGCGCCGGCCACCCCGCCGGCAAACCCCACGCAGAATATCAATGCGGTCGCGATCGCGCGTCTCATCGTCAAGCCCTTCCGCCCATGGCCGGGAGCGCGTCGCGCATCCACGGTCTGCCATGGCGGAGGCTAGCGATTCGAGGGGGCAATGGTCCAGATGGCTTGGCGTCTTGCCGCGCGGCCGAGACTAAGCGTTTTTGAGGCAGGCGATAGCCGCATCCAGATGCGCCAGCGCGCGTTCGGCGTCGGCGTGCTCCAGCGACAGGGCCTCGGTCGCGCCGGCCATGTGCGCGGCGGCTTCGGCGCAGCGCAGCGAGACTTCGAGCAGCATGCGCGTCCGGTCCATGTCGCATGCCGTCGCGTGCGTGACCTCCTCCGTGATTTCGATCGCCACGGTTCGTATCTGCTGCGCGACAGCCATCACACCCCTCCGGTCCACGCCCGGCATGCCGGGAACATCACCAATTTGCGCGCGAGGTGGTAAACGGGGCGCTAACTCTGTCCGCAAAACGCGCAACTCTGGATTTGCCAGATCGGCAAATCTATAACGACCGCCATGGCCGGCCACTCAAAATTCAAGAACATCCAGTTCCGCAAGGGCGCGCAGGACAAGAAGCGCGCGAGGCTGTTCTCCAAGCTCGCCCGCGAGATCACGGCGTCGGCCAAGCTGGGCATGCCCGACCCTGCGGCCAACGCGCGGCTCAGGGGCGCGATCGCGGCGGCGCGCGTGCAGAACATGCCGAAGGACAATATCGAGCGCGCGATAAAGAAGAGCCAGGAGGCGGGCGGCGCGGACTATGCCGAGATGCGCTACGAGGGTTTTGGCTTAGGCGGCGTCGGCATCATCGTCGAGGCGCTGACGGACAACCGCAACCGCAC
>JBKJVQ010000236.1:0-19543 GCA_046717125.1 Methyloligellaceae bacterium | reverse complement strand
GCACCAACACGTTCCTGTTCGGCTCGAACGCGGTCTCGGCCTTCTCCAAGGTCGACCTGATCTTCGGCGAGGACGCCGAAGGCTACATAACCTCGGGCGGCTTCAGGGTGCAGTGGTAGTTAAATGATGTCGTCATGGCCGGGCCTGTCCCGGCCATCCACTGCTCGCTAACCCGGAAAGCCGTGGATGCGCGCGGGTAAACCCGCGCATGACGTTGACGCGTCCGGTTCCAATCAAGACAAACACCCACTAGGATGCTGCCCATCATGGGGGAATGTTCATATCGATTGGCGGGGCGCGAAACCCGACTCGCGGTCCTAATCCTGTCGGCGCTAATGCTTGTGTCATGCGGCGCGAGCAGGGATGAAAATCCGGCTGGTGGAGGATCGAATACCGCCGTGCAGCTCGCCTGGACCTCTGCGCGGGCGGAGAAATGCGGCTTCGTCTATCAGCCCAACATGCTCGTCTCGAACTGGGTGAATCAGGAAGGCCGCACCGGCGGCGATGTCGGCGCGCGCCGCCAAGCCTACGAGTTCGCGTTCAGACGGTTTCAGGCCACGCTTGCCAAGAACCCGAAATATTGCACCCAGGCTCGGATCGCAGAGACGCGGCGCGATCTGAACCGGCACATGGAGGGCGACTATTCTCCGGGCCCTCCGCCTTCGGTTGAGGAGGAGTAGGCGCGGGTCCTGCTCAAGCCGGGCCTCCGCGCCAGATGCCCCACAGCACGAAGATTGTGACGCCGGCCACGCCGATGATGCTGCCCCATAACGTCAGGTCCCAGAGCATCATCCAGAAATCCTGGCTCATGCCGCGCTCCCTTCCTCAGCTTCGGCGGCGCGTGGGCGTTCGCTGAGCGATCCGAATACCATGCCCGCCAGCGACAGGCCGACCGCCAGAAAGCCGATCGCGGCGCTCGACAGCCCGTCGAGACCCACCGCGCTCTTCAAACCCGGCAAAGCGAAAATTGCCGAGAAACCGAACAGCAGCGCAAGCAGCGCGCCGCGCCGGGTTGCGCGCTTCCAATAGAGCCCGCAGCCGAGCAGCACGACCCCCGAGCAGAAATAGATCGAGCCCGAGATGGCGAGATAGTCCCACACGTCTTCGCCGCCCCGATAAACGAGTCCCCAGTAGAGTTCATAGAGCGCGATGACCACGATCAGGATGCGTGCGGTCCTGATCTGGAACCGCGCCTCGTCCGCCTTGCCCGTCAGCGCGCCGATCACGTCGCGCGCAAGGATGGAAGACCAGCAATGCAAATAGCCGCTCTGGGTCGACATGAAGGATGAGAACATGGCGATGGCGATGAAGCCGAGCAGCCATGGGGGCAGGGCATGGCCGAGCATGGCGGCGGTTGCGGCGAGGTCGGAATCGTCGCCATAGGGCGCAAGCAGTGTCTCGGTTGATGCCGCGCCCGGCCCGCCATCGGCGAAATAAGCGAATGCGAGGACGCCGAGAAACGCGGGAATCACCATGCGCGCCATGAAAATGACCGACGAAATTAAATAGGCGTTCGACACCTGCCGCTGGTCTGCGATCAGGATGGCGCGGGTGAGGGCGGTGGGCCAGATGGCGGACGAGACGATGCCCGCGACGAACACCATCCAGAGCATGTAGACCCAGCCGAAGCTGGGGCTGACGAGAGGGTTGAATCCGGCCTCGCCCTTGTCGCGCTGGACGGTCGCAACCGCCTGATCGAACGGAACGACGCTGTTGAGGTACCAGAGCGCGACCAGCATCCCCATCAGCATCAGCACGAACTGGAACACGTCGGTCGCAACGACCGAGCGCATGCCGCCGTAGACCGTGTAGGCGACGGCGACGCCGGTCAGGATGACCATGAGCAGCGTCGGATCGACGACCACGCCCTTGGGCGCGAACATCGCGGTGAGAAAGAACGCCCCGACCTTCAGGAACAGGCCCATGTTGAGGATGCCGCCGAACGCCATCACAAGCGCGCCGAGCACGCGCACGTCACGGCCGAAGCGCTTCTCGTAATATTCGGGGAGGGTGAGCACGCCCTGCGCGCGCATGGGCCGGACGACGAAGCCGGTGAGGCCAATCAGGACGCAGCCGATCAGCGCGGCGAGGCCTATATGGAACGCGGCGAAGCCGTCGTTGAAGCCCTTCTGTGCGTTGTAGGCGATGGTGATAAGGCCGATCTCGGTCGCGCCCAATGTCGCGACCGTGGTCGACAGGCTGAGATTGCGGCCCGAGACCAGGAATTCTTCCAGCGTATTGTCGCGCGCGGACACGCCGCGATGCACGGCAAAGATCAGGCCGACATAGAGCGCCGAGAAAACGGCGAGTGCGATCAGTGTCTGGTCCATACGCCCCCGGGTAATCCATGCTTCAGGCGGGTCAACCGCCAGCAATCATGGCGGACACGACAGGCTTCAGCCAACCCGCCAGATCCAGTCTTGCGGCTGTGTAACCCATCGCCGCTCCGAGCGCGAGAAACGCAAGGCCTGCGACGGCGATGCGGCCACGGCTCCAGCGCGCATATTTGCGTGCGAGCGCCTCATAGTCGAGCAGCGCCCTGTCGTCGGGCCGAGCCTCGATTTCCGCCCATTCGCTGCGCAGCATCTCGTCGAACGCGGACTCGAGCTTCTGCTGGGCCTGTCGCAGTGCGTCCACACGCAGGACCGCTTCGCCGTCATGCTTGAGCACGCGGTCGATTGCTTCGCGCTTCTTGTGCGCGAGCTGGCCATCGACATAGGCAAGCAGGAGCTCGTCGCTGAGTTCGGTCATGGGCTTATGCCGTCAGGTTGAGGCGGGAACAGGTTTTCGACCGGCGCGATCCTAGATTGAGTCTTGCCGGACAATCTATCGGCCAGCCCGGTCTGCGCATGCATGACGCGCGCACGCACCGCGCCTTCTGTCGTGTCGAGCACGGCCGCTGCGTCCTCATACGTGAAGTGTTCGCCGTGAATGAGGGCCAGCGCCGCCCGCTGCGGCGGAGACAGTCCATCGATGAAGCGCGCGGCCGCATCGAACGCGCCGTCGTCCCGATAGAGCCGCGCAGCGAAAGCGCCATCCTGCCGCGTCTGTCCGAATGGATCGTCCTTCGATCGCAGCAAGGCGAGCCATGCGCGATGTATTTCGCCATAAGCCCACCGGTCGAACGGCGTGCCGCGCCGATAGCGGTGCGCATTGTCCATCATCGCAACGCACGCCAAACGCAAGAGAACGTCGCGCGCCTGTGCATTGCCACACAGCGCGAAAGCAAAGCGCCGCATTCGCGGCAACAGCGCGACCAGATCGTCTCTGATGGACTGCACCAGGATATCGCCCCGCACGGCCCCGCCTCCACCCCTCGGCAAGAATCCCGGAGCCCGCGAGCGCCGCACGGTGCAGCTGCAGCCAAGCACCTGAGATTGCGAACGAATCACATCCTAGCACGGATTTGGACGGGTACAGCGCGGCCCGTCCGAACAAGTGCTATCTCCAGTGCGTTATGCAACGAATTGGCTTGAATTCCAGACGCGCGCATCCTGCCCACTTCGCAGGCAGACATCATGTGTGGCTCCTTGGCATCGGTGTGACGGACCAACCGGAATCGGCGGAACTTACTGCGGATCGGAAGGCAGACCAGAGTCTGCGCCGGGCTGAAGCTACCCTTGCCCGGTGGCGCGCCAGTTCGGTCGTCGCCCAATGGCGCTCCAATGCATATCGCGTCCAAAATCGCGCCCAGAAAATCGTCCGGCGCTCGGCCTCGCGCGGTAAAACAGCGCTCAAGCGCTCGGGCGTGTCTGCGATTACCCATGTGTCACCACGCGCCGCGAATTTTCTGCGCAAGTTGCGCGCACGCAGCGGCGTGGCGGCGCTCGATCGGGACTGGCGGCAATTTTTGAAGACGGTGCATCGGAGCGTTTTCGACAGAAAGTTCGACGCCCTGTTTTTCGCCAAGACGGCTCCGGTTGCGCTTTTGCGCCGGCTCCACGTGGCCAGCATCAACCGGCTGTCGGGATCCGACTACAAGGCGACGCCCACGCTCGTATTCGCCTGGGCGATGCGCGCGCTCGACGATGATTTGCGCAACTTCACCTTCATCGATTACGGAGCGGGTCGAGGCCGCGTGCTGATGCTGGCCTCGGAGTACGATTTCAAGCGCGTGATTGGCATCGAATTCGCCTCGGAGCTGCACGACGACGCGATCATGAACATCCAGCAGTTCCCGCGTTCGCGCATGAAGTGCCGCGATGTAGAATGCATCCTGGACGACGTCGTTCGGTTCGTCCCGCCCGACGAGCCCTCGGTGTACTATTTCTTCAATCCGTTCGGGCCGGCCATCCTTCAGGACGCGATCGACAAAATCGTGCAGTCCTATCGGGCGCACCCGCGACGGCTTTATCTCGTGCTGGTCGATCCGGTGCTCGCCGATATTGTCGGCGACAGTGGCATCTTTCGTCCGTTGCCGCTGCCCCCGCGCGAGCGGACGCGCCTCAATCTGTTCAGTCCGTACAGGGTCGCGGTCTATCGCTCCGTTGTCTGACGGGCGTCTTCCCGAATTGCGTGCGCGAAACGCACCGCGAGACACGGAATCCAGCGTCCAAGTCTTCAGCTGAATCTCATCTTAATCTGCACTCCGCTGGATCCGGCTTTCGCGGGATGACGCATTCGTTGCCGAGTGGCGTGCCATTTGGCTCCTCCCGTCGTGATGCGACAGTGGAGGAACCACAAGCCGCGTATGCCGCCGCAAACTTCACCACCCGCACAGCGCCTGCGGCGCCTCCGGGGCGGTGCCAGGAGGGAGAGGTGTGAGGCGAGGCTTTGAGCTCGCTAGCGGACTGCTTCGATCTCCCGATTACACTGCGCTCCATCCGGGCTACAGGCTTGAGCACGTGGTCCGAGATTACCAATCCCTAAGTACCCCGCGCGTTGCACCGACAGGAATGACCGCCTATAAACCCGGCACGCAGAGCGGCGTCCTTAGGCCCGCCTGCACGGACGCGCGCGCTTTGTGCTGCTCCGTATCCCCCAGCTCGACATGCGAAGGACGTTGCGGATATGCCTTGGAGCAATCAGACCGGCGGCGGCGGTGGCGGCGGCTGGAAGGGCGGCGGTGGCGGCGGCCCGTGGGGTCAGCGCCCGCCTTCGGGTGGCGGCCACAATTCGCAGCAGGATCTCGAGGAGTTTCTCCGGCGCGGCCAGGACCGTCTGCGCCAGGCGCTGCCTGGCGGTATGGGTGGACCCTTGTTCGGCATCGCGGCGCTCGCCGTCGCGGCGATCGTTGCGTTTTTTGGCTTCACGGTTCGGGTCAATCCGGATGAGCTGGGCGTGGTCTTGAGGTTCGGCGAATTTGTTCGCCAGCTCCCGCCGGGCCTGAATTTCCGTTGGCCCTATCCGATCGAGCAGGTCTTTCTGCCGCAGGTTACGCGTGTGAACCGGGTCGAAATCGGCATGCGGACAGCGGTCGATAATCGGCTTACGGGCGCGACTGCGCGCGATATTCCGGAAGAGAGCCTGATGCTCACCGGCGATGAGAATATCGTCGATGTCGACGTCGTGGTGTTCTGGCAGATCAAGGACGCGGCGAGCTTCCTGTTCAACATCGCCAATCCTCAGCAGACGGTGAAGGAAGTCGCCGAAAGCGCGATGCGCGAAGTCGTCGGCCAGAACGAGATCGAGCCGATCCTGACCGAGCAGCGGGCAAAAACCGAAACCGCCGTGCAGGCGCTCATGCAGAAGACGCTCGATTCCTACAAGGCGGGCGTTCTCGTACGTCAGGTCCAGTTGCAGAAGGTCGATCCGCCCCAGCAGGTGCTCGATGCATTCCGCGACGTGCAGGCCGCGCGCGCGGACCAGGAGCGGCTTCAGAACGAGGCGCAGACCTACGCCAACCGTGTGGTTCCCGAAGCGCGCGGCGAGGCGGAGCGCATTCTCCAGGCGGCGCAAGGCTATCGCGACTCGACCGTGGCCGAGGCGCGCGGCCAGGCGGATCGCTACACCAAGATTTTCGACGAGTATTCGAAGGCCCCGGACGTGACGCGACGGCGCATGTATCTGGAGACGATGGAGCGGGTACTGGGAGACACGGACAAGATCATCATCGACGACAAGAGCGGCCAGGGGCAGGGCATCGTCCCCTATCTTCCGTTGAACGAGCTGCTGAAGCCCCGTCAGGGCGGCCAGGGCGGCGCCGCACCCCAAGACCGGAGCCAGTAAATGTACAGGACTTATCTAGGCTTCTTCGTGGTTATCCTCGTCATCGCGGGCGTCGTCGCATGGCTGACTTTGTTCAGCGTCCAACAGACGCAACAGGCGCTCGTGCTTCAGTTCGGCAATCCCGTGCGCATCATCACGACGCCGGGCCTTAACTGGAAAATTCCATTCATCCAGAATGTCGTTTTCTTCGACAAGCGGTTGCTCGATCTCGACACGTCCCCGCAGGAATTGATCGCGGCCGACCAGAAGCGGCTCGTGGTGGACGCGTTTGCGCGCTACCGCATTCTCAATCCGCTCCTGTTCTACCAGACGGTCAATAACGAGGAGGGCGCGCGCTCACAGCTCGGCGCGATTCTCGAGGCGGCGCTCCGCCGTGTGCTCGGCGCCTCCAGCTTCGCGGCTGTCGTCAGCGACCAGCGCGAAGAGCTGATGCGTCTGATCGGTGCGCAGGTGAACGAGGAAGCCAAGGGCTACGGCGTGGAAGTCGTCGACGTCCGCATCAAGCGCGCCGACCTGCCGGAGCAAAACAGCCTCGCGATCTTTCGGCGTATGCAGACGGAGCGCCAGCGGGAAGCGGCGGAGATTCGTGCGCAGGGTGAAGAGGCGTCACGCCGCATCCGCGCTACCGCGGACCGTGAGGTCGTGGTGCTCAAGGCGCAGGCGACGCAGAAGGCTGAAGGGCTGCGCGGCGATGGCGATGCGCAGCGGAACGCGATCTATGCCGATGCCTTTGGCAAGGACCCCGATTTCTTCGCGTTTTACCGGTCGATGCAGGCTTATGAGACGGGGCTGAAGCCCGATGGAACGCGGCTCGTCCTGTCGCCCGACACGGAATTTTTCCGGTACTTCAACAATCCGTCGGGAGCGGGCGGTCCGTTCACGCCCGATACGCCCCCCTTACGCCAGCCCGGATCGCCTTCGGATAGCGGTGCTGTGCCGGGCGAAGGGGCGGATGGGGCGGCGCCGGAGCCGGAACCTCAGCAGCCGGCCTCACCATCGGCTGAAGTAGAGGAGCCGACTCCGCCGCCAGCGCAGGAACCTGCGCCAGCTCCGGCGCAACCGCAGGAGCCGGCTCCGCCGCAAGAGGCGCCGCCCGCGCCCGACACCGGCGCCGCCCCCCCACTCGATCCCGCGCCCCAGGTTCAGCCTGCGCCCGATGCGGCTCCGCAGGACGCACCGCCCGCGCAATGAGCGACCTTCTCGTCGGCATCGGGCTTGTCCTGGTGATCGAAGGAATCCTGTGGGCTCTGGCGCCTTCGATCGGCCGCCGCGCACTCGAAGCGGCGTCGGAGATGCCCGAGGGACAGTTGCGCATGTCGGGTGCGGTCGCTGTGCTTGCCGGGGTCGCGCTCGTGTGGATGGTGAGAGGATAGACAAGACATCATCATCGCCATCCTCGACGCCGCCGCGATCCTGTATCATACGCATCGTGGATCGTGCGCCGCGACAGACTTGAGCACGATGCCGAAAAGTGTGAAGCGGTTTTTTGGACGACATCATGCTCAACCTATTAGAATCGATCACGTTTATGACTTCGGTCAACGCCAAGTCATCGTGAATTTGAGTTCTCAGGAGCGTACCAATGAGGCATGAGGCCCGGACCAATTTCGTGTCTGGCGGACGCTGGCGATTTATCCGCTGTAGCCTCGCTGTCATGATCGGCCTGTCTCCGGCGTGGGCCTTGGCGCAGGTCGCCCCGCCGGCGGCCGCGCCTGCACCTGCTCTGGAAGAGCAGGCCGCGCCTGCTCCCGATACGAATCGGCCGCACCGCACCCAGCAGGGACCGGAGTCGGTCGCCAATCTCGCCGAAAGCCTTCAGGACGCCGTGGTCAATATCTCGACCGCTCAGACGCTGAAAGGCCCTGAAGGCATGCCGAAAGACCCTGAAGGCGTGCCGATGCCGAACGTGCCCGAAGGTTCGCCCTTCGAAGAGTTCTTCGACGAGTTTTTCCAGCCCGACACGCAGGGTCCTCCGCGCAAAGTGAATTCGCTCGGGTCGGGTTTCGTGATCGATCCTGACGGCATCGTGGTGACCAACAACCACGTCATCGAAGGCGCGGAGGAGATCATTATTAATTTCACCGACGGCTCAAAACTTCCCGTCGTCAAAATTCTCGGAAGCGACAGGAAAACCGATCTCGCCGTGCTCAAGGTCGAACCGAAGAAGCCGCTCAGGGCCGTGTCGTTTGGCGACTCGTCCGTGATGCGCGTCGGCGACTGGGTGATGGCGATCGGCAACCCTTACGGCCTCGGCGGAACCGTGACCGTGGGCATCATCTCGGCGATGAAGCGCGACATCAATTCCGGGCCGTACGATGAATTCCTGCAGACCGACGCGGCCATCAACCGGGGCAATTCCGGCGGACCACTGTTCAACATGTATGGCGACGTCATCGGCATCAACACGGCCATTATCTCACCCACGGGCGGCTCGATCGGCATCGGCTTCGCGGTGCCGGCCAACAACGCCGCGCAGGTGATCGATCAGCTCAAGGAGTTCGGTGAGACAAGGCGCGGCTGGCTCGGCGTCCATCTCCAGGCGATCAGCGACGACATTGCGGAAAGCCTGCAGGTGCCGGAGGCGAAAGGCGCGCTGGTCGCCAGCGTCGCCGAGGGAAGCCCCGCGGCGGAGGCTGGAATCAAACTTGGCGACGTCGTCCTGAGCTTCGACGGCAAGCCGATCGCAACCATGAGGGATCTGCCGCGTATGGTGGTGCGCGCTCCCATCGGCGCGACCGTCAATATCGAACTGGTTCGGAACGGCGAGCGCCAGACCGTGCAGGTGAAAATCGGGCGCTTGCCGGAATCAGAGGAGACGCCCGCCGTCCCGCCGCCGCCGGAAGGCACCGAAGAACCGCCATCGGAAGAGGGCGGGCAAGGCGGAAAAAGCGGCCAGCGCGGACCGTCGGCCCATTCGCCGCCGGACGAGTTGCTCGGCCTGTCGATCGAGCTACTCACCGCCGAACTCCGCAAGAAGTTCGGGATCGACGACAAGGTCAATGGTGTGGTCGTGACCGATGTCGGTGTCGACAGTTTTGCCGCGCAGAAAGAGATCAAGCCCGGCGACGTTATCGTCGAAGTGACTCGGAACGAGGTGAAGACGCCGGCGGACGTCCTCACCCGCTTCGAGGCGGCACGCGCGGCAGGCAAGAAGTTTGTGCCGATGCTTCTGTCAGACAAGAAGGGCGAACGGCAGCGCTTCGTGGCGGTACCGATTGGGGGGTAGGGCGTGGCGGCCGACGCGGATGGCCGACGAAATCGGATGAAGAGTCTTGCGCTGGTCCGAGGTCTCGGGATGCGCTTCGCGCAGGCGGCCCGGGATGGCGCCGCGATTTTATCGAACGCGCCGATCCAAACTCAGCGACGGGGCCCGGCTTGACCGAGCCATCCATCTTTCATGGGTCCCCGGTTAAACCGTAGGACGTAGAGATGTGGACCGATACACAGACGCATCACGCTCTACTCGAGCACCAGCGACACCAAACCATCCGCGAGCTTCGGCTCGAACCAGGTCGATTTCGGCGGCATGACCTCCCCGGCCTCGGCGACGTTCATCAGTTCATCCATCGACGTAGGGAAGAGCGCGAAGGCCACGGCCGCGTCGCCTTGATTCACGCGCTTCTCCAGTTCTGGCAAGCCGCGCGCGCCGCCGACGAAATCGATTCGCTTGTCGCGGCGCGGATCGGTTATGCCGAGAATTGGCGCGATCAGATTGCGGTCAAGCAGGCTGACGGCGAGCCGTCCGACCGGATCGTTGTCCGGGCGGATTCCGGATTTCAGCATCAGGCGGAACCAGCCCCCCGCCAAGTACATGCCGTATTCGTCCAGTGCGCGGGGATGAACCGGCGTCTCCGATGGAAACATGTCGAACGCAAAACCGATCTCGGTCAGGAATTCGCCCTGACTCCGGCCGTTCAGATCCTTGACGAGGCGGTTGTAGTCGAGGATGCGCATCTGATCGTGCGGGAAGGCGACAGCGAGGAAGCCTTCATCCTCCTTCGGGCCGCCCCGCGCCTGCGAGACGCGCAGCGCCGCCGCTGAACGGTGATGGCCGTCGGCGATATAAAGTGCAGGCTGCATTTCGAACGCGACCACCAGCCGGCCGATCATGCCGGGATCGTGCATGGTCCACATTTCGTGGCGGACGCCGTCGTCGGCAGTTTCGTCCATATCCGGCGCGCCCGACGATGCTTCCGCCAGGATGTCGTCGATTGCAGGCGTTGCCCGATAAGCGAGCATCACCGGTCCGGTCTGAGCCGAAAGCGCCTCGATCTGGCGGACCCGATCGTCCTCCTTCACGGGGGTCGTGAACTCGTGCTTGCGGATGCGGTTGGCCGCGTAGTCGGCGAGCGAGGCTGCGCCCGCGACGCCGGTTTGAACGCGGCCTTCGCGAGTCAAACGATAGACATAGAGCTTTGGGCTCTCATCCTGAATCAGGACGCCGTCCCGCTTCATGCGTTCGAGATTCTCCGACGCCTTGGCGTAGACGGCGGCATCGTAGGGATCGGTCCCATCGGGCAGGTCGATCTCGGACTTCGAGACGTGCAGAAAGCTGTTCGGCCGCCCGTCAGCCCGCGCCTTCGCCTCGGCGCTCGACAGCACGTCGTAAGGCGGGGCGATCACCTCGCCGGCGCGGCCGGGGGCGGGGCGCAGCGCGCGAAACGGCATGAATATCGGCATGAGAAGAGCCCTCTAAGTCCGCGTTCCCAATGCCGCTCGCATAGCCTGTTCATTTCGTCATTGCGAGTCGCGCGGCGACCAAGCAATGCAGAGCCTTGCTTGTCTCATCTGGAATGCTTGCTCCGCTCGGAATGATGACACCGATGCCCATCCTCATCGCCGGGCCAACCGCTTCCGGTAAGTCGGCGCTTGCACTGGCGTTGGCTGCACGCAACGGCAGCACGATCGTCAACGCGGACTCGATGCAGATCTATGATGCCGCCCCGGTCCTTACGTCCCGCCCGACGGCGGACGACCTTACGCGCGCGCGGCATCGTCTATACGGCTTCGTCCCGGCAATCGAAGCCTACTCGGTGGGACGCTGGCTCGGCGATGTGTCCGATCTTCTAGCGACGACGGATGCACCGCTTATTTTCGCTGGTGGATCAGGGCTTTATTTCAACGTGTTGACAGAAGGGTTTGCGGAAATTCCTGACCTTCCGACGGCGGTGCGTGCCCGCTGGCGTACTGCTTCTGACAGGGGTGTCGATCTGTATGCCGCACTGGCGCGTCGCGATCCTGAAATGGCAGCCCGGCTGCGGCCTTCAGATACGCAGCGCATCATCAGGGCACTGGAAGTGATCGATGGGACCGGGCGGTCGCTCGCGGAATGGCAGTCTGCCCGCTCCGTGCCCCTTATCCCGCTACAAAGCGCGATCCGCATCGTCGTCGCGCCGCCGCGTGATGTCCTGTACGCGCGGATCGATGCACGTTTCGATGCGATGATTGAGTCCGGCGCGCTGGACGAGGTGCGTGCTCTGGCGGAAATGGACCTCGATCCAAGCCTACCCCTCGCGCGCGCCTTGGGTGTCCGGCCGCTTATGGCGCATGTGCGGGGAGGGATGTCGCTCGACGATGCCATCGTCCGCGCAAAGACCGACAGCCGGCGTTACGCCAAGCGGCAAATGACGTGGCTGCGGCGCTTCATGCGCGACTGGAATTGGGTGGAGACGCCGGAGGAGGGGATGACAGCTGCGCACGCGGCCCGTGATGACGCCGGTGGCAGGCGTGCAACTCTCGATTAGAGCGTTACCTGAGTCCCAATCTCGACCACGCGGTCGGAAGGCAACCGGAAATAGTTGCTCGCATCGTCGGCGTTCTGCGCCAGCGTCAAGAAGATGGACGCCTGCCAGAACGGCATATGCCGGCATTTCGGATCGCGCCGCAGGGTGCGCCGCGAGAGGAAAAACGACGTCGCCGCGGGATTGTAGTCCCAGCCGAGCTCGCGGACGAGTTCCAGCGCGCGGAACGTGTTGGGCATTTCCATGAAACCGATACGCAGGATGAGGCGGGAGAAGGTGCCGCTGACGGGTTCGACCGAGACCCGCCGCCGCAACAGAACGCGCGGCGTGTCTTCAGTCACGATGGTCAAGATAATGTTCTTTTCGTGCAGCACTTTGTAGTGCTTCAGGCTGTGGAGCAGAGCCGTCGGCGCATAGTCGCGGTCGGATGTGAGATAGACCGCTGTGCCCTCGACCCGCGCCGGCGGCTTGGCCTCCAATAATTCGACCAGATCCATCAGCGGCATTTCCTGCCGCCGTGTGCGGGCGCGCAGGACTTGCACGCCCTTGCGCCAGGTCAGCATCAGCGTCACGACGGCCGCGCCGATTGTGAGCGGCGCCCAACCTCCCTGAAAAATCTTGAGGAGGTTCGCCGATAGGAATGTCAGATCCATAACAAGGAACGGCATCATCAGGGCTGCGGCGGCTGCGAGTCCCCAGCCCCAGCCTTTCCAGATCACGACGAAGGCCAGGAGCGCGGTGACGACCATCTCCGCCGTTACGGCGACGCCGTAAGCACCGGCGAGTTCGCTCGACGTTCCGAATGTTGCGACGAGAAGAAGCACGCCCACCAGCAGGATGGCGTTCACGCGCGGAATGTAAATCTGGCCCGCCTGCGAATGCGACGTATGCCTGACCTCGAGGCGAGGAAGGAGCCCGAGCTGGATGGCCTGGCTGGTCAACGAAAATGCGCCGGTGATCACAGCCTGACTGGCGATCACGGTTGCGACCGTCGCAAGTCCGACCATCGGCAGGAGTGCCCAGTTGGGCAGCATGAGAAAGAACGGGTTTTCGATTGCGGTGGGATTGGCCAGCACGAACGCTGCCTGCCCAAAATAGTTGAGCGCCAGCGCCGGCAGAACCAGAAACAGCCACGCGTACTGGATTGGCTTGCGCCCGAAATGACCGAGATCGGCGTAAAGAGCTTCCGCGCCCGTCACCGCGAGGAAGACAGCACCGAGCGCCAACAAGCCGGTCAGGCCGTTTTCCATCAGGAAGAAGAAGCCGTATGCGGGATTGAGCGCTTCGAGGACGCGGGGATCGTCCGCCACGTGCATGGCGCCTATGAGCGCAATGACGACGAACCAGAGCGTGGTGATGGGACCGAAAAACTGCGCAACCTTTCCCGTTCCGCGCCATTGCATCGTGAACAGGGCCACGAGGATCACAACGGTGATCGGCACGACGTACGGCTCAAACACCGGCGTCGCGATCTTCAGACCTTCGACCGCGGACAGGACGGAAATGGCCGGCGTGATCATGGCGTCGCCATAGAACAGGCCCGCGCCGATCAGGCCGATGACCAGCACGACTTTCGAGGGAGTGCCGATCGCACGCTGGGCAAGGGTCGCAAGGGCGAGCGTGCCGCCCTCGCCGTTGTTGTCGCAGCGCAGCAGGATGAAGACGTACTTCACCGTCACGATCAGGATCAGCGCCCACAGGATCAGCGACAGCACGCCGAGCACGGCGGCCTCGCTCACGGCCTGACCGGGACCGCCGGAAGCCGCGACGGTGGCCTCGCGAAACGCATAGAGCGGGCTGGTGCCGATATCGCCGTAAACGACGCCGATCGAGCCGAGGAGGAGGGTCCCGAAACCCGCGCCGTGGGTCGTTTGGCTCGTGGGTTGGGCCGTCGCGAGGGTCGCTTCGGTCGACATGAATTTGATCAGAATCTGTTGGGGATCGGCGCGAACCTAACACGCCCTTTCGCAGGTGCTAATAACTCTTCCTGCGGCATTATGGTTGCGTGGAATGCGGCGCTTCCTGACGCAATAAAATTTCGATTATGGGCCCAACTTTTGGCAAACCCGAAACAGCTCTGGTCAATCTTTTTGCAAGTGTTATCGGTGACGTGTTGACGCCGTCGCGGCCTCCAGAGTAGGTTCGGCGCCGCTGCCCCCCGCACCAATCGCGACGGGCGGCGCAATCGATTGTGCTGGTTACGAATTTTTTGGCCCGACCGTAACCGCGGACGAGCGTCGGGTCGGCAATGTGCGGAGTTCGAGACATGGCGCGCGAAATGACCGGCGCGGAGATGGTGCTGCAGGCCCTGATGGATCAGGGCGTCGAGCATATTTTCGGCTATCCCGGCGGCGCTGTCCTGCCGATCTACGACGCCCTGTTCCAGCAGGAGAGGGTGCGCCATATCCTCGTGCGCCATGAGCAGGGCGCGGCGCATGCGGCCGAAGGCTATGCGCGCTCGACCGGCAAGGTCGGCGTGCTGCTGGTCACGTCGGGCCCGGGCGCGACGAACGCAGTCACGGGCCTCACCGACGCGTTGATGGACTCAATCCCGCTCGTCTGCATCACCGGCCAGGTGCCGACGCATCTGATCGGCAACGACGCGTTCCAGGAATGCGACACGGTCGGCATCACCCGTCCGTGCACGAAGCATAATTACCTCGTCCGGGACGTGAAGGATCTCAGCCGGATCCTGCACGAAGCGTTTTATGTCGCTCGGTCGGGACGTCCGGGACCTGTTGTGGTCGACATTCCCAAGGACGTCCAGTTTGCGATGGGCGAATATACCGGACTGTCGAACGTCCAGCACAAGACGTACCGGCCGAAGATGAAGCCGGATTCGAACGCCGTGCGCGCCGCGGTCGAGATGATCGCGGGCGCGAAAAAGCCCGTCTTCTACAGCGGTGGCGGAGTGATCAATTCCGGCACGGTCGCTTGCCAGCTGTTGCGCGAGTTAGTGCGGCTGACCGGGTATCCGATCACGTCAACGCTGATGGGGCTCGGCGCGTACCCTGCGTCCGACAAGCAGTTCCTCGGCATGCTCGGGATGCACGGCACGTTCGAAGCCAACAATGCCATGCACGATTGCGACGTGATGATCTGCATCGGCGCCCGGTTCGACGACCGCATCACCGGCCGGCTCGATGCCTTCTCCCCCGGCTCGAAAAAGATCCATATCGATATCGATCCTTCGTCGATTAACAAGACGGTCAAGGCCGACCTGCCGATCATCGGCGACTGCGCCTACGCGCTTGAGGAAATGCTCCGTGTGTGGAGGGCGCGCGCGCCGCAGGTCGACAAGGCCGCGCTGGGTAAGTGGTGGGCGCAGATCGAGCAGTGGCGTGCGCGCGATTGCCTGCGCTACCGCATGCGCGACGACGTGATCATGCCGCAATATGCGATCGAGCGGCTGTATGCGCTGACCCGCGACGAGGACGTCTACATCACGACGGAGGTTGGCCAGCACCAGATGTGGGCCGCGCAGTTCTTCAAGTTCGAGGAGCCGAACCGCTGGATGACGTCAGGCGGGCTCGGCACGATGGGTTACGGATTGCCGGCGGCCGTGGGCGTGCAGACGGCGCACCCCAATTCGCTCGTGATCGACATTGCCGGCGAAGCATCCGTGCTGATGACAATGCAGGAGATTTCGACCGCGGTTCAGCACGATCTGCCGATCAAAATCTTCATCATCAACAACGAGTATATGGGCATGGTGCGCCAGTGGCAGGAGCTTCTGCATGGGGGGCGTTATTCCCATTCCTATTCCGAAGCGTTGCCCGATTTTGTGAAGCTGGCCGAGGCGTACCACGCCGTCGGCATTCGCGCGGAAAAGCCCGCCGAGCTAGATGATGCGATCCGCGAAATGATTGCGGTCAAGAAGCCCGTGATCTTCGATTGCCGTGTCGATAAGCACGCGAACTGCTTCCCGATGATCCCGTCGGGCGAGGCCCACAACAACATGCTGATGGGCGCCGACATGACGGACGAGGATTTGCAGCGCGCGATCTCCGAAGAAGGCAAGGTTCTGGTTTAATTTCGGACGTCATTGCCAGGCGCCTCGCGCCGAAGCAATCCAGCGAATCAAGACTGGATTGCTTTGCTCCGCTCGCAATGACGCTCTGGGTAGACGACGTGAGGGATAGCCCATGAGCACACTGGAACGCATCCTGTTCGGCCTGCGCGGGATCATGCTGATCGGCGCGGCGGGCGCGCTTTTCGGCTCGATCCTGATGTTCCTGCAGGGCTGTCTCTTTCTTGCTCAGGCGACGGCGATCCTGCTCGCCGAAGGCGCGTCGCCCGCAAAGCAGGTCACGGTGCCGGTGCTCGAGGCGATCGACTCGTTCCTGTTCGGCGTCGTACTTGTGATTTTCGCCTTCGGCATCGCGGTCGGCTTTGTCATCAAGGTCTCGGACGAGACTGCGCGGACGATGCCGCAATGGATGAAAATCGAGGACATCAGTCAGCTCAAGCGTTTCCTGGCGGAAGTCGTCATTATTGTGCTGATCGTGATCTTCGCGCGCATCATCGTGGAAGAAAACGACGGTAGCCTCGAATGGACCATGCTGGTGCTGCCGATCTCCATCCTGCTGCTTTCCGCCGCGTTGTTCCTGCTCGAGCGCGGGCATGAGGGGCGTATGCGGATCGGGCCGGACACTCCGGCGAACGACCCGGAGGCGCCCAAACACATCGACAAGGAGAGCGTGATTTGAACGCGCAGCCTGGCTCGGCCTACATCATCGAGAAGCGCAGCGAGGGCGTCGCGACCCACACCATGTCGGTGCTGGTTGACAACGAGCCGGGCGTGCTTGCGCGTGTCGTCGGCCTGTTCTCGGGGCGCGGCTACAATATCGACTCGCTCACCGTCTCGGAGACTGAGCACGAGTCGCACCTGTCCCGCATCACGATCGTGACGACCGCTTCGCCGATGGTGCTGGAGCAAATCCGGCACCAGCTCGACCGGCTGGTGCCGGTGCACAGCGTCACGGACCTCACGCTCTCGCATCATCCGATTGAGCGGGAGCTGGCGCTGATCAAGGTCGCGGGGAAGGGCGAGAAGCGGGTCGAGGCGCTGCGTCTCGCCGAAGCCTTCCGCGCGCAGGTCATCGACGCCTCGACTGAGCATTTCGTGTTCGAGATCACGGGCAAGATGACGAAGATCGAGACCTTCATCGGCCTGATGCAGCCCCTCGGCTTGGTCGAGGTCGCCCGCACCGGCATCGCCGCTATCGGGCGTGGGAAGGACGCGATGTAGTCGCTTGCTTCCGCCGACTGATCCCGGATAGGAACGGGTGGTGCGCCGTCCGGCGCCGGTTCTCCCGCTTCATTACCGCCATACTGCCGAAGGAACCGCCTATGCGCGTCTATTATGATCAGGATGCCGACCTCAACCTCATCAAGTCGAAGAAGGTCGCGATTGTCGGCTACGGCTCACAGGGCCATGCGCATGCGCTGAATCTGCGCGACTCGGGTGTCACCGATCTGGTCGTTGCGCTGCGTCCCGGCTCGGCGTCGGCAAAGAAGGCCGAAGGCGAGGGGCTCGAGGTCATGAGCGTGCCCGACGCCGCCAAGTGGGCCGATGTCGTCATGCTGCTGACGCCGGATGAGCTGCAGTCGGACATCTGGAAGAATGAGATTGAACCCAACATGAAGCAGGGATCGGCCCTGTTCTTCGCGCATGGGTTCAACATCCATTTCAACCTGATCGTGCCGCGCCCCGACATGGATGTGTGCATGGTTGCGCCAAAGGGGCCGGGCCATACGGTGCGGGCAGAATATAAGCGCGGCGCGGGCGTGCCCTGCCTCATCGCGGTCGCGCAGGATGCAAGCGGCAACGCGCACGATTTGTCGCTGGCTTATGCTTCGGCGATGGGGGGCGGGCGCGCTGGCATCATCGAGACGAATTTCCGCGAGGAATGCGAGACCGATCTGTTCGGCGAGCAGGCCGTGCTCTGCGGCGGCCTGGTCGAGCTGATGCGCGCGGGATACGAGACGCTGATCGAGGCAGGCTACTCACCCGAAATGGCCTATTTCGAGTGCGTGCACGAGGTGAAGCTGATCGTCGATCTGATCTACGAGGGCGGTATCGCGAATATGAACTACTCGGTCTCGAACACGGCCGAATACGGCGAGTATGTCTCAGGTCCGCGCATCATCACGCCCGAGACCAAGACGCGCATGAAGGAAGTGCTCGCCGACATTCAGGGCGGCCGGTTCGCGAAAGACTGGATGCTGGAGAACCGCGTTGGCCAGACCAGTTTCAAGGCCATGCGCGCGCGCTGCGACAATCATGGAATCGAAGAGGTGGGCAAGAAGCTGCGCGGCATGATGCCGTGGATCAAGAAGTCCGCCATGGTCGACAAGGCGAAAAACTGATCAGAGAAATCCGCGCTTGCGAGACGGCTGTTTCCATCCGTGAACGGCTGGAGAGGAGATCGTAATCTCCAGCGCGTCCCGCAAGCGCGACTGTTACGCATCAAGCGTTACTGTACGCACACTGCCATTGAACTGACGGAAAACGCGTTACGAAACGAACAATACGTGTCCGGCCGACCGCCGGATCACCTACGAGCGCATGGTTGGCGAGGCAACCGGCTTGGTCAGAGCCTCGACCGGCAAGCCGAGCATTCTTTTCGCCGGCGTCAATGCGCTGACGCATCCTGCGATATCGCCGACGCTCTGACGTTCGCGCGCCTGGACCATGTGGCCGCGCAACCGAAGCTTGAACTCGGATGTCAATGTCGGAGCACTCAACGCCTGCGATAGAGCCGCCATGTCATCGGTGCAGGCTGCCGTCGGGGTAGTCAAGGACGCGCAGATCATGGCTGCAAGTGCGAGGGTTCTGACCATCACGCCATGTCTCCGGAAGGTTCGCCGCGTACTGGAATTGCACCTGTTGAACCCTGAAACAGGCGAATGGTTCGGCGACGACGAAAAAATGTCGCAGGCAGATCGAGGCGACAATACTGGCACAGCCGCCATCGCCGTTCCCATCAGACGCTCCAAGAGCGCCATCCCTTTTCATCGCAAGGGATTTCGCTTATTCCTAGAATCGGCATTTGCGTGGAGCCGTCTCGTGCGCCTGCGATCGTCCATGAACGACGTGATTGACCGCCCCGATCGGGCGGGCGTCGCGGCGCGCGCGCAGTTCCTCCTGCTCCTTACCGGCCCCTGATCGCTTCTGTCCTTAAGGACAGGCCGTCAGGGGATCGAGTGTCACCAAGAGCGAAATGCACGCCGCGGTCGCATGTTAGACTGGCGGCCGATTCGAGGAACGGATCCATGACTTCCGATATGAGCGCCGGCGCGGGACAGCGCGACGAAAAAAACCGCGTCATCATCTTCGACACGACATTGCGCGACGGCGAGCAGTCGCCGGGCGCGTCCATGACCCTCGAGGAAAAACTCCAAGTCGCGGACCTGCTCGATGAGATGGGCGTCGACGTGATCGAGGCAGGCTTTCCCATCGCCTCAAATGGCGATTTCCAGGCGGTGCAGGAGATCGGAAAGATCGCGCGCCGGTCGGTCATCTGCGGGCTCGCGCGCGCGAGCTACAAGGATATCGACCGGGCAGGAGAGGCGCTGAAGGGCGCGGAGCGGTCCCGCATCCACACCTTCATCGGCACCTCGCCGCTGCA
>JBKJVQ010000235.1:0-4710 GCA_046717125.1 Methyloligellaceae bacterium | reverse complement strand
GGAATGATTTGATGCATCTGAAGTTTCTGTAAGCGCAACCGGCCGGGGGCCGATGTTGCGCAAGGGCCACAGGGGGCCGGGGGCAAAACACAAATCGGCCAAAAACGCTGGCCACGTTCGCCCGAATATTGTTGCGTATCGGGGGATGCGTTGAGGGGGACTACAAGTACGATGCGGGTTTTTTGGGCTAGGGTCGCGTTTGCGGCACTGATCGTTGCCGGCTCCGCGCCGGCCAGTTTGGTCCTCGGCGTTGCGTCGGGAGGCACGGAGGCGCGCGCGCAAAGTGTCGTGCGTTCTGTGCAAGTGCGCGGCAACCGCCGCGTTGAGCCGGAAACCGTCCGCTCGTATCTACAGATTTCGCCCGGCGACTTTTACGATCCCTATAAGGTCGACGAATCGCTGAAGGCTTTGTTCGCGACCGGACTTTTCACTGACGTTGATATTCGCCTGCAAGGCTCAACCGTGGTCATCACGGTCGTCGAGAGCGGGATCATCAATCGCGTCGCCTTCGAGGGGAACAGGGAAGTCGACGACGTAACCCTTGCGGCCGAAGTCCAGTCCAAGCAACGCGCGGTCTATACAAGGGCGCGCGTCCAGGCCGACGTACAGCGCATTCTCGACGTCTACCGCCGCCAGGGCTTTTACGCCGTGAGCGTCGATCCGAAGATCATCAATCAGGAATACGACCGCGTCGACCTGGTCTTTGAGATCACCGAAGGCGCCACCACCAAGGTCCGCCGCATCAACTTCGACGGCAACCAGGCATTCAGCGATTATGCACTGCGGGAAGTCATCACGACGACGCGGACGAATATACTGAGCTTCTTCAAGCAGACCAATATCTACGATCCCGACCGGCTCAGTCTCGATCGCGAATTGCTGAGGCAGCATTATCTCAAGAGCGGATACGCCGATGTCCGGATCATTGCCGCAAACGCCGATCTCGACCCCAATGGCAAGGGCTTCATCATCAACTTCGTGATCGAGGAGGGCCCGCGCTACACGTTTGGGAATATCGACATCGAGACATCGCTGGCGTCGCTCGATCCGGCGAAGCTGAAGCGCAAGATCGAGACCCGCTCTGGCCGCCGGTACAACGCCGAGAAGGTCGACAAGACGATCGAAAACCTGACGCTGGAAGTGGCGTCGCAGGGCTATGCGTTCGGTCAGGTGACGCCGCGCGCCGAGCGCGACCCATACACGCAGACGATTGGCATCGTCTACGTGATCGAGGAAGGGCCGCGCGTCTATATCGAGCGCATCAACGTCGTCGGCAATTATCGCACGCGCGACGAAGTTGTCCGGCGCGAGTTCCGCCTCGCGGAAGGCGATGCCTATAACCGCCTGCTGGTTGACGCCGCCAAGCGGCGGCTGCGGAACCTCGGCTTTTTCAAGAATGTCGAGATCAACAACGAGCCGGGCAGCGCGCCCGACCGCGTGATTCTCAACGTGGTCCTGACCGAACAGCCAACCGGCGAAATCTCTCTTGGCGCGGGTTACTCGACCAACGAAGGCGTCATCGGCGACATATCCATCGCAGAGCGCAACCTGATGGGCAGGGGGCAGTATGTGCGCCTGCGCCTGTCGGGCAGCCTAGAGCGCTTCCAGGTCGATTTCAGCTACACCGAACCGCGCTTCCTGGGCCGCAACCTGGCCGCCGGCTTCGATCTGTTCCACAAGGAAGTGGACTTTACGCGAGAAGCCTCGTTCCGCAGCCGGGAATCGGGCGGCGGCATCCGGCTCGGCTTCCCTATCGTCAGCGACGTGCAGGGGCAGGTGCGCTACCAGTTCATCCGCGAAGACATTTACGACGTGGAGCGGGGCGCATCCGCGGCTGTGGTCGCCGCTCAGGGCATCACCAACGTCTCGCTGGTCGGCTACACGATCGCCTACGACACACGGAACAATCTGAAGAGCCCGACCCAGGGTCTCTACGTGGCGTTCTCGCAGGATTTCGCCGGCCTCGGCGGCGATGTGAACTACGTCAAAACAAGCGGCGACGCCCGCGGCTACTATCCGATTACCAACAAGATCACGCTGGTTGGCCGTCTCCAGGGCGGGTACATCGAAGGCTGGGGTGGCCAGGACGTTCGCCTGATCGACCTGTTCTTCAAGGGCGGCGAGACGGTGCGCGGCTTCGATCGCGCCGGTATCGGCCCGCGCGACGCGCGAACAGAGGACGCCATCGGCGGCAAGTTCTTCGCGGCGGCGACGGCGGAGGTGCGCTTCCCGATCCCGTACGTGCCAGAGAATCTCGGCTTTACCGGCGCCTTCTTCGTCGATGCGGGAACGTTGTTCGAGCCGTCTGACTCGGCTGTGAGCTCGATCCTCAACGGCATTCCGGATCCGAAAAACCCGGGACAGTTCCTCGTTGCTCCGTCGCCTGCTGGCGTCCTCAACAGCGAAGAAATCCGTACCTCGGTTGGTTTCTCCATCATCTGGCAGTCGCCGCTGGGGCCGCTTCGCGCCGACATCGCGCATGCGCTCAGCAAGGCGGAGTTCGACGAAATCGAGGTATTCCGCTTCGGCGCTTCGACGCAGTTCTAGCTCGATCGACACTCAGAGTTGCAAAACGGCGTCCGCGTTGGACGCCGTTATCGTTTTGCGCATAGACCAACGATTTGTTTCGCTGACCGGAACGATCGAATTCATTGGTTTGAGCATGAGTTTGTCCGAAAAGCGCTTCACACTTTTCGGCATCATGCTCTAAAGGACGCCATGGAGCATCCGGGCTTCTTCAGGCGCGTCAGCCCCATTCCGCTGGGGGACATCATCGCCCGTACCGGCGTGGAAGCGGCCGGCGATCTGGACATCGCGATCGAAGATGTCAGACCGCTCGACGTCGCACGGCGGATGGACGTCAGCTTTTTCGAAAACCCAAAATATTCCGGCCGGCTGAAACAGACATCCGCGGCGGCCTGTTTCGTCGCGCGAAAGTCGGTCGCGCGCGTGCCGAACCATACGGTCGCGCTCGTTTCGCCCCATCCCTATCGCAGCTTTGCCGAAGCGCTATTCATGTTCTACCCGGACGCTGGCCAGCCGCTTGTGACGTCCGGAGCGCAGTCCGACTACCGTTCCGGCGTGCATATCTCCGCGCAGCTCGAGGAGGGCGTCCGCATCGAACCAGGAGCGATCGTCGGGCCGGAGGCGGCGATCGGCGCCGGGACAGTGATATCGGCGGGAGCGGTCATCGGCTTTCGGGTTCATATCGGCCGAAATTGCTATATCGGGCCTCAAGCGAGCGTGACCCATGCCCTGGTCGGCAACCGCGTCATCATGCATGCGGGCGTGCAGGTAGGGCAGGACGGGTTCGGCTTCGCAATGGCGCCCACCGGCCATTACAAGGTGCCGCAGGTCGGCAGGGTCGTGATCCAGGACGACGTCGAGATCGGCGCGAATACCACGGTGGACCGGGGGGCTCTGCGCGACACGATCATCGGCGAGGGTTCCAAGATTGATAATCTGGTGCAGATCGGGCACAACGTCGTCGTCGGCCGTCACTGCATCATCGTCGCCCAGGCCGGCATCTCCGGGTCCAGCGAACTCTCTGACTTTGTCGTGCTCGGCGGCAAAGTTGCAGTTGTCGGCCATGTGAAGATCGGTGAGGGCGCCCAGATCGCCGCCACGAGCAACGTCAACAGCGACGTCCCGGCCGGCGCGCGCTGGGGCGGCACGCCCGCAAAGCCCATCCGGCTTTGGTTCAGGGAATTGACTCTGCTTCGTAAAATGGCCGAACAAGGAAGCGATCGGGGCGATGATACGCCGTCGGCGGGCGGGGAAGGACGCGGGAGCCTATCATGAACGACAGCGTCTCGAAGAAAGAGCTGCAAACCGCCGATATCAGGAAAATCCTGAACCTGCTGCCCCACCGATATCCGTTTCTCATGATCGACAAAATTATCGACATGGACGAAGACCGTTCAGCTGTCGGCATCAAAAACGTCACCTACAACGAACCCTTTTTCCAGGGCCATTTTCCGTCGTACCCGGTGATGCCGGGCGTATTGCTGGTGGAGGGCATGGCGCAGACCGCAGGCGCGCTCTGTATCGCCAACCTCGACGCCAAGTACGAGCCGGAGCTGGTTTATTTCATGGCGATCGACAAGGCGCGATTTCGCCGGCCGGTCGTGCCGGGCGACCAAGTGCATTTCCATGTGCAGAAGATTCGCAACCGGGGCCGCGTGTGGCGGTTCCGCGCTGCCGCCCGGGTCGAGGGGAGAGTCGTGGCCGAGGCGGAGGTCTCAGCCATGATTGTCAAGCGCGACGACCTTCCGGCCGAACCTGTATGACGGATATTCATCCTTCGGCAATCGTGTCGAAAGAGGCGCGACTGGGTGAGGGCGTAACGGTCGGTCCCTTTTGCGTGGTCGGCGGGCGCGCGGTGCTTGGAGATGGGGTGCGGCTCCATTCCCACGTGGTCGTGGAAGGCGCGACCGAGATCGGCGCCCTCACGCAGGTTTTTCCGTTCGCCTCGATCGGCCACCGCCCGCAGGATCTCAAATTCTCGGGCGAGGAGAGTACGCTCGTCATCGGTGAAAGGAACATGATCCGGGAGTGCGTGACGATGAGCCCGGGAACGTCTTCCGGCGGTCTCGTGACCCGTGTCGGCTCGGACTGCCTCTTCATGCTTGGCAGCCACGTCGCACATGATTGTGTCGTCGGCGATCGTGTGGTTTTTGCCAACAACGTGTCTCTGGCCGGACACTGCAC
>JBKJVQ010000234.1:0-2698 GCA_046717125.1 Methyloligellaceae bacterium | reverse complement strand
GATCGCGCACTCCATGCGCTCCAGGAAACGGATGCGACGCAGAATGCCGTCGCCGGCGCGCCAGCGGCCGCGACCCCCTGAACCGCGTCTGATTTCATGGCGCTCGACCAGCACGGGGTACCGGGTCTCCAACACCTCCGGGTCGGTCAGGCGCGAGTTCGTCATATGGGCGTGGACCGCATCCGGGCCGTCAAAGCCGGGGCCCGCCGGCGCGCCGGAGCACAGCGTCTCGTAATATTGAACCTGCGCATTGCCAAAGGTGAGATTGTTCATTGTCCCTTGCGCCGAGGAAAGCTGATCCAGCGCGGCGAACAGTGCGTTGGCGACGACCTCGCTGGTCTCGACATTTCCCGCCGCGACGGCGGCCGGGTAGACCGGCGACAGCATCGAGCCCACCGGAATAATCAGATCGACATGGCGGAGGCAGCCCGCATTGAGCGGAATGTCGTCGTCGACCAGCGTGCGCAGGACATAGAGCACGGCCGCGCGCGTAACAGGCTCCGGCGCATTGGTGTTGTCGGGCTGCTGCTTGCTTGTGCCGGTAAAGTCGATCGTCAGGCGCTTCTTCTTCCGGTCGATCCGCACGGCTACCTTGATGCGCGCGCCCTGGTCGGTCTCGACCTCGAACGCGCCGGGCTTCAGGCGTTCGATCAGGCGGCGGACGCTGTCGGCCGCGTTGTCCTGCACGTGGCCCATGTAATCGCGCACGGCCGGCCAGCCATGCTCGGCGATGGCGCGCGCGATGTCCTCGGCGCCGCGCGCGTTGGCGGCGACTTGCGCCTTGAGGTCGGCGAGATTCTGCTTCGGGTTCCTGGCCGGGTAGGTCGCGCCGGTCAGGAGTTGCAAGGCCTCGCGCTCGCGCAGCCGGCCGCGTTCGACGAGCTTGAAATTGTCGATATAGACGCCTTCCTGCTCGATGGTCGTGGCGTTAGGGCTCATCGAACCCGGGGACACACCGCCGATATCCGCGTGATGGCCGCGGCTCGCGAGGAAGAAGAGGATGTCGCGTCCAGCCTCGTCGAACACGGGCGTGACGACGGTAATGTCCGGCAGGTGCGTGCCCCCATTGTACGGCGCGTTCAGCATGTAGACGTCGCCCGGCCGCATCTTGCCCCGATTGTCGCTGAGCACGGCTTCGACGCTCCGGTCCATCGAGCCGAGATGCACCGGCACATGGGGGGCGTTGGCCACGAGAGCGCCCTCGCCGTCGAACAGGGCACAGGAGAAATCGAGCCGCTCCTTGATGTTGACCGACTGCGCCGTGTTCTGCAGCGCATAGCCCATGCGCTCGGCGATCGAGGTGAACAGATTCTTGAACAGTTCGAGCTGAACGGGATCGGGCTTGGCCGAGACGCTCACCTTGCGTTTGCGCGAGCGTTCCGCAATGCGGGTCAGGAGCAATTGGCCGTCATTCAGGAGCTCCGCCCGCCAGCCCGGTTCGACCACGATTGTCTGGTGCGGCTCGGCGATCAGAGCAGGGCCCTGGATCGGCTCGGCCGGAGCGCTGCGCGGGAGGCGGCGCGCCTGATACCATGACCCGCCGGAGAAAAACCGAGTCTCATCCTCATCCTGCGGAGTCGGCTTATCGGCAAGGTCGAGCTTCAGCGCCTCGACACTCTCGCCGCGGCCACGTGACGCAACCACGACGGATTCGATCTCGATCTCCTTATCCTGATCGGTGAATCCGAATTGCTTCTGATGCGCCAGCTCGAACAGCGCCCGCATGCCTGCCACGCTGCCCAGCGGAACCGGGATTGCACTCTCCGATCCGGCGTAGCGGAGCTGCGTCTCGACGGTCGTGGCGATGTCTGAAATTGCCATGCCCTGGGCCTGCAATTCATCGCTTGTCTCGGACTCCAGGTCGCGCGCGAGATCGCCGACTTCCGACAAAGCCGTCTCGTCGAAGGGCTGCAGGACAGCGCGGATACGCATGGAAGTCAGCGGCGCGAGACCCATCCCGTAGGCTGACAGGACACCTGACAGCGGATGGATCAGGATGCGTTTCATGCCAAGCGCGTCGGCAACAAGGCAGGCGTGCTGACCGGCCGCGCCGCCGAAGCAGACCAGCGCCGCGCTGCGGAGATCATGCCCGCGCCGAAGGGAGACGGCCTTGATGGCATTCGCCATGTTCTCGACGGCGATGCGGATGAAGCCGTCTGCGGTCTCCTCGGCGCTGCGCCGGTCGCCGATCTCGCGGGCCAGCTGTTCGAATGCGTCGCTGACCGAGGCTGCATCCAGCGGTTCGTCGCCGTTCGGGCCGAAAATCGCCGGAAAATGCGCAGGGTCGATCTTGCCGGTCATGATATTCGCGTCGGTCAGCGTCAGCGGGCCATCGCGCCGATAGCTCATCGGGCCGGGATCCGCGCCGGCCGATCGCGGCCCCACGCGCATGCGCGCGCCGTCATAGACGAGGATCGAGCCGCCGCCTGCCGCGACCGTATGAATGCGGAGCATCGGGGCGCGAACGCGTACGCCGGCGACGACGCTCTCGAAGCTCTGCTCGTACGTCCCGTCGCACCAGGCGACGTCCGTCGATGTACCGCCCATGTCGAAGGCGATGGCAGTCTCGAAGCCGGCGCGGCGCGCCGTCTCTGTCGCGGCCACGACGCCGCCTGCAGGCCCGGATAGCAGTGCGTCCTTGCCCTGGAACAGCGCGGCGGAGGTGAGACCGCCCGACGATTGCATGAACATAAGCCGC
>JBKJVQ010000233.1:0-12202 GCA_046717125.1 Methyloligellaceae bacterium | reverse complement strand
GGTCAGATAACGTCGCCGTACTATGGGCGACGCATCTGTTCGATGAGGTCGAACCGGATGACGACCTCCTCGTGATGGATCAGGGCCGGATCGTCGAGCGGGGCAGGGCCGCCGAGGTCATCGCCCGCAGCGGAACGGACGATTTGGGTGATGCCTTCGAGAAGTTGATCGAACGGAGCGGGCGGCAAGGCGCGGCCGCGGCATGAGCGCCATGATTCTGCTTCGCGCCTTTTGGGGGATCGTCAGCCGGGAGCTGCTCCGCTTCCTGCAACAGCGCGAGCGGTTCTTCGCCGCGCTCGTCCGTCCATTGATCTGGCTGCTCGTGTTCGCGGCCGGATTTCGCGCCGCGCTCGGCATTTCAATCATCCCGCCCTACGAGACTTACATCACCTACGACGTCTACATCACGCCAGGCCTCGTCGCGATGATCCAGCTCTTCAACGGCATGCAGAGCTCGCTTTCAATGGTCTACGACCGGGAAATGGGCTCGATGCGCGTGCTGTTGACGACGCCCTTGCCACGCTGGTTCCTGCTGATATCGCGGCTGTTCGCGAGCGTGGTCGTGTCGCTCCTGCAGGTCTACACGTTCTTCCTCGTAGCCTGGTTCTTCGGCGTCGATCTGCCGCTCTGGGGTTATCTGGCTGTGCTACCCGCGCTGATCCTCACCGGCATGATGCTCGGCGCGCTCGGCATGCTTCTGTCCTCGACCGTCAAGCAGCTCGAGAATTTCGCGGGCGTCATGAACTTCGTGATCTTTCCGATGTTCTTCGCGTCGTCCGCGCTTTATCCGCTGTGGAAGCTGCGCGAATCGAGCCTGACGCTCTATCAGGTTTGCAGCGTCAACCCGTTCACCTATGCGGTCGAGCTGATCCGCTTTGCTCTATACGGGCAGGTGGATTGGTTCTCGCTGGGCGTGGTGGCGGGGTCGCTCACCCTGTTCCTGGGTCTGGCGATCTGGGCCTACGATCCTTCGCGGGGCATTCAGGGGCGGAAAGTCGGCGCGGGCGCTCCAGCTTAGCCTTACAGCCCGCGTCGCGCACGCCAGTCCTGCAGCATCAGCACAGCCCACAGCCGATGCGCGTGATCGGCCCGGCCGGATACATGCGCGTCCCAGGCCGCGCGGATGGGCGCGGGATCGAGCAACCCGCCCGATTCGAGACGTGCAGCGGAAAGTGTTTCCTCCGCCCACGGACGAAGCGGTCCGCGCAGCCAGTCGGCAAGCGGAATGCCGAAGCCGCTCTTGGGCCGTTCGACCAGATGGCGGGGTACATAGCGGTCGAGCACGCGGCGCAGGATCCATTTCGTCTCGCCCCCGCGCAGCCTGAACCGCAAGGGGAGCCGCCACGCGAACTCGACGACGCGGTGGTCCAGGATCGGCACGCGGCCTTCGAGTCCGACCGCCATCGTCGCGCGATCGACCTTTGTCAGAATGTCGTCAGGCAGATAGGTGCGCGCGTCGAGATATTGCATGCGCGATGTGGCCTCGGGCGCGAGCGCCGCGACGGCAGGATCGTCCATCAACCCTGGCCGTTCGCGGCCCCGGAGCAGGAGGCGCGAGGGCTCGTCCCACTGGCTCACGGCCGACCGGTAGGCCGCATCGGGTCCGGCGCTTAGCGCTACGGCGAGCTTGCCGATCTTTTCGGAGGGCTGGGAGAGGCCGAAGCGTCTTGGCGCGATCGCGAAGGCGCGATCCCAGAACGCGGGGCCGACCATGCCGAGCACGCGTCCCGCCATTCGCCCCGCGCCTTGCGGCACGCGCGACAGGAGCCGCGCCGCGCGATGCCGGTTGTAGCCAGCGAATAGCTCGTCGCCACCGTCGCCCGACAGCGCGACTGTCACATGCTGCCGGGTCAGGCGCGAGAGCAGCGCGGTCGGGATTTGCGATGAGTCCGCGAACGGCTCGTCGTAAATCGTGGCGAGGTCCGGGATCACACCGAGCGCGTCGTCGGGCGTGACCCGCATCTCCGTATGCTCGGTGCCGAGATGCGCCGCGACCTCTTTGGCGTAGCGCGCCTCGTCGAATTTGGGATCGTCGAAGCCGATGGAATATGTGCGCACGACACCATTGCTCGTGCGCCGCATCAGCGCCGCGACGGTTGAGGAGTCGATGCCGCCCGAAAGGAACGCGCCAACCGGCACGTCCGCCACCAGCCGGCGCGCGACCGCATCGCCAAGCAAATTATCGAGGCGCGACACGGCTTCGTCGTCATCGACATCGAGCGGGTTGGCGCGGCCCTTCGCGACCGCATCCTCCATGGTCCAGAACCGCGTTTCGCGCGGCGCGCCGTCCGGCCCGAGTGTCAGGATCGCTCCAGGCGCGAGCTTGCCGATGCCGCGATAGATCGACAGCGGCGCGGGCACGTAGGCGAAACGCAAATAGGCCGCAACGGCATCGGGCTCGATCTCGCGCCTGAAATCCGGCAGGCACTCCAGTGCGCCGAGTACGGAGGCGAACTGAAGGCGCCCGTCCTGGATGCCCCAATAGAGTGGCTTGATGCCGAGGCGATCGCGCACGAGGGACAGGACGCGATCGCGCCGGTCCCACAGCGCGAAGGCGAACATGCCGATCATGCGGGAGACAGTGGCTTCAACTCCCCAGGCTGCACAGCCTTCAACCAGCACTTCGGTATCGGAATGGCCGCGAAAATTCACGCCCACTGATTCAAGGTCCGCCTTCAACTCAGGCGCGTTGTAGATTTCCCCGTTATAGCTGACGACGTAACGGCCGCAGGCCGAAACCATGGGCTGCGCGCCGGCGAACGACAGATCGACGATCGCGAGCCGCGTATGGGCGAACGCCAGGCCCGCGTCTGCATCAATCCAGGTTCCGCGATCGTCGGGGCCGCGATGGCGCAGTGCCTGACTCATCAGGGCGGCATGGGACGCCAGCGCCTCTGGCGAGAGCGTTCGGCGATGATCGAGGAGGCCGGCGATACCGCACATGATGGATCCGAGGGACAAGATTCCGCCTTTGGAGCGAGGCAGTGCGTAGCGGAAAGCGCTTCGCGGTCAAGTCACCGAGTATCGGACGGAGCCGCCGCCAGATGGCGATGCGGTTAGACCTCGAGCCGCATCCCGTCATAGGCGACTTCCCAGCCGGCGGCTTCGACCGCCGCGCGAGCCTTGGAGCCCGGATGGTGTACCGGGTTCGAATTGTTGACGTGGATGAAGATTCTGCGCGTGACGCCCAAAGGCTCGAACGCGGCGATCGAGCCATCCTCGCCTGAAATATTCATGTGGCCCATGCGCGTGCCGGTTTTCGGCATCAGGCCCTGATCGATCATCTCGTTGTCCGTGAATAGCGTGCCGTCGAAGAAGACGAGCGGCGCGCCGCGGAGTTGCTTCGCGAGGCGATTGTCAATGCGCGCACAGGCCGCAACATAGAAGAAATGTGCCCCGGAAACCGGATCGGAGATGCGCAGCCCGATGGTATCGCCCTCCTTTGTGCCGAAGCCACCGGCCGCACCTGCCGCCTTGTCCTCGAGATAGAGCGGTACCTTGCCCGGCACGGTGAAGGCCTCGACCACAATTCCGGTCGGGCCGTCAGGGCCTTCGATCTCGAATGGCGTGTCGAGCAAAAAAGGGATGCGCCGCACCTTGGCGGGGTTGAGCACGTTGAAGATGGAATTTTGGGCAAGAATGCCCAGCACGCGATCAGACCCGTAGAGACTAAAGGGTTGACCCTCGCGCAGAGATAGAAGCCCCGCCACGGCATCGACATCGCCGTTTGTGAGCAGGACCGCCTTGATTGGTGAATTACGGGGTCCCGCCTCGGGGCGGGGATGAAGCTCGGGATTGTCGTTGATTTGCTGGCGCAGTTCGGGGGCGGCGTTGACGATCACCCAATCGCGCTCGTTGGCGCTGACGGCGATCGAGGCTTGAGTCTGTGGCTTCACCCCGTCGCGTCCCAAGCGCGCATCGGCCGAATTGCGTCCGGCGCAGTTCCATTGCGGCAGCCCACCGCCGGCTGCAGCCCCCAGCACCTTGATAAGCATAAGAAATCTACGCCAAAAAGAAAGAGGCGGCCCCGCTTTACGCCGGGACCGCCTCTCGGTCAGTCGAAACGAAACCGCGAATTAAGCGCGGTCGAGCTCGGCCGGAAGATAGCTGGTGACTTCCATGCCGGCATCCGTCTCGGAAACTTCGGGCTTGAGCCAATTCTTCATAATCGATCCTCCTAGATCAGGTTGATAGGGTTTGCTAGACCAGAATGGTTGCCGATCATAGCGATGCTTATAGAACTGTCGAGAGGTTTTTGGGTTCCCACGAAAGAAATTCTTATCGACGAAAAATTAACCTTATTGGCCCGACGATTGCAGTGTGAGCCGTGTGAGCAGCGTCCCCGTGACCGCTCCGAGCGGTTGAAGAAGGGTCGCGCTCCCTGACAGAAGGGAATTATGACCATGATTAACCTCGTATTTTGGGCGTGCCTGTCACTGAGCGCAAGCTCCTGCCAGGAGGTAACGTTGACTTTCACAGGGGATGGCGACGGAAGGCCGGTCAGCGCCCACTCCTGCCTGCTCCGCGGGCAGCTGGAAATGGCGCGCTGGATTTCCGAGCATCCGGGATATGTGGTCGGCGTCGACCCGGTGCGTGGAACCGCCTATCGCTGCGGTGGGACACAGATGGCCGGAAAGTAGGGTTTTTGCAACTCGGGCGGCAACTCGCCTGGTTACGCGTTCGCCGCCCGAGTTCCGGTCATCTTGGCGCAGGTTGAAAAGTTCTGCCGCGATGCCGCGCAAAAAGCGCGCGGCGGTCAGAACTCGATATTGGCCTGCACCTTGAGCGCAGCTTCCGAGGTGACATCGGTCAGCCCGAACATGGCGCCGAGTGCCAGCCCATAAGATTTTGGGGCAGGTCCGCGCACGGCTCCGGCCTTTTCATCATCGGCGTCATCGCCAAGCTTCCAGTAAAGTACCGGTCCCAGATAGTGCTCCTGCTCGGAGAATGGGCCCGTATTGTCGAGCTCTTCCAGTTCGCCGTGGAATTCCATCCCAAAGGCGAAGCCCTGTGTTTGCCAGTAGCGCGCCCTCACATCGTATTGCAGGCCCCATGAGTCCGTTTCGGCGAACCGGCCCATCTCACGCGTCAGGAACGTATTGGTCAGCAGATCGAATTTTCCCGCGAGAATATTCGCCACGGGGCCGATTTCGAACTCGTCCGCTTCGCTTCCGTCACGCATCGCCTGATATTCGCTCAGGATCGAGACCGCGAAATTCTTGCGTTCGAACAATTCGATCTGGGTTTCGACGGTGGTCGCAGCATACTCGAACGCCTGTCCATCCAGTTCTTCGACAGTGGCGACGGCCGACACCGCGAACATGTCGGTGACGCCAACCTCGTATTCGATGTCGTGCGACTGGCGGACTGGCGCGTCTTCGTCCGCCTCCGGCAGATTTCCGTGCAGCGAGCCGCGATACTCGATCTCAACCTCGCCGCGATCGACGCGCGCGCCCTTGAGTTCAAATTCCGCGTAAGCCGGAATGGATACGGTCAGTGCGGCGATTGCTGCGACACAGGCAGCGGCGCGCAGCCCGATCCGATCGGCGCGCAGTGGCTGTGCCTGCGAAGCCGGCTGCGGTGATGCGCGCAATTGAAGATTCTCCAGGGGCGGCCGGTCGCGCCGTCTGAAGGAAACCTAACGTTCAGATGAATGAGGGATCAACAGAAGACATCTCATGCAAAAGCGATTTTCCGCCAAACGGTGCGCAATGAGCGCAGTACGGAGCGGATGCTTGGTGAAGTCAGGACGGACCGGCATCTTCAGGGTCGTGCCCTGCGCGCATTCACCTGTCGATGCGGTCCGTCCGCTGCTTGGCCGTGCGCCTCAACAACACGGCCGGCAGCTTTTCCGGCGTCACTCGATGTTGAACGTGACGACGACGCCTTTGTCCTCCAAGCCCGCTGCCCCAAGCGTGTAGGCGCCGGGCCTGATTGGAACGAAGAAAATTTCAACCTCGCCCTCGTTCTCGAACTCGAGTTCGTAGAGCGTGTGCGCCTTGATTTCGATGCCGCCCGCCTCGACTTTGCGCAGCCATATGAAGGTGAAAAATTCGGGCCCGCGCAGCGCGTATTCCTTCTTGCCCGTGCTGACGATCTTGAGCTGATAGGATTTGCCGGTCTCGAGCTTGTATTCCTTTTGACTGAGGCCGAAGCCTGCGTCGTCGGTGCCGAGAACGAGATCGGGAAGCTGTTCGGGTTTGGTCGCGAGAAACCCTTTCGCCGCTGCCTGATGCGCGAGCGGGATCGGCAGGCACAGCATCGCCGACGCAACCAGACCAGACACAAACACACGGTGCGACAAAGCCAGGGTCCTTGTGAATCAAGGGAAACCGCGTCCAACGACGACGCCAGATGTCCCATCGATCTTGGACGACGCGCGATGGTTCAGGCATGACGCGAAAATGAAAGACAGATTTCAATTTCATGAAAACATGATGATCAGTATCAAGATGATCGTTCTTGCGTCCTAAGAAGTGGACGCAACTCGTGCAGCGGACGTGTTTTTCGGGAGTCCGGAGATGCGATTTCAAACCAAGCTGTTGATTATTTCGGGCCTGCTGCTGCTGATGTCGCTCACCGCTGCGGCTATGGCCTATTGGGGCGTCGACCGGTCGAACGCCTATCTGCAGCGGTCCCGGTACGCGCACGAGCAGCTTGAACATTATCTCCAGCTTTCCCGGCACACGGACCGGATGTTCAAGGAGTGGACCCGTGCGCTCCTGACCGGCGTCATCGACCGGCCGTTCGGAAGCCTGCGTATCGACGAAAGGCTCCGGACCGACATCAGGAACATCCGCACCGCTGTCGCGCACGAACTTACCATCGTTCCCGCATGGGAATTCAGAGAGGAGGAGAAGGAGCTCGTCCGGCTGGACGAAATTGACGACGTGGTGCGCGCGACACTCGCCAGTCTCTCCGAAGTTGAGCGACTGAGCCGCACGGGCGAGCGCGATGCCGCCTGGAAGTCACTGGGCGCGCTTCTTGGGTCGAATACCGACGCGCGGCTGAACAGCATGATCGAAACCGCCGTCAAAGATGAATTCACTGAAGTCACCAAGACAGATGCGCAGGCCGACCTGCTGCTGGCGCGGCTGGAGCAGATCAGCCAGGCCCATGCGGGCTTCGCCGTGCTCCTCACGATCGTTCTGACCTGGGTGCTGCTGCAGCAGCTCCGCCGCCCTTTGGCCGATCTGCTTGCCGGAACACGGGCGCTCGCGGCGGGCGATCTGTCGCACAGGATCGGCATTTCCGGCCGGGACGAGTTTGCCGATCTCGGATCGAACTTCAACCGCATGGCAGACGACCTCGAGGCGCAGCGGCGCACGATCGAGTCGGCGCAGGCAAGGCTCGAAACGGCGGTAGCCGAGCGAACCGAGGAGCTGCAGCATGCGAACGAGACTCTACGCAAGGGCGACCAGGAACGCCGCGCCTTCTTCGCCGATATCAGTCACGAATTGCGCACACCCCTGACCATCATCAGAGGCGAAGGCGAGATCGCGCTGCGGGGCCGCGACAAGCCAGTCGCCGATTACAAGGATTCGATCCGGCGTATCGTCGATCAGTCCAAGCACACCGCGGTGCTGGTGAACGATCTCCTGTTCATCGCACGGCATGGCGCTGGCGATGCGAAGCTCGAACTGCGGCCGGTTTCGCTGGGCGATGTGCTGGAGTCGCTTTCCGCGGACGCGCGGGCCATGGCGCATGAGCGGAAGGTTTCGGTCGATTTCCGCAGGCCGGACGCCTCCCTTGTCATAATCGGCGACGTCGCGCGCCTAAAGCAGCTGTTCCTCATCCTGGTCGACAACGCGGTGCGCTACTCGCACATGAAAGGGCAGGTGACGCTGAGCGTGCGCAACGAGGGCGGCAGGGCCGTGGTCGAGATCGCCGACCAGGGCATCGGCATATCTGCCGATGAGCTGGAAGGAGTGTTCGAGCGGTTCCGGCGCGGCGGCAACGCCATGCGGCATGATTCCCAGGGTCTTGGGCTTGGACTGCCGATGGCCAAGGCGATCGTCGAGGCGCATGGCGGATCGATCGACGTCTCCAGCCGGATTGACGAGGGCACGAGCGTGACCGTCACGCTGCCGACGGTCGCGGCGGAAAGCAGCGCGGCGGCATGAACGTTCTTCTGATCGAGGACGAGCCGCGCGTCGCCGACTTTATCGAGCGGGGCTTGCGCGCGGAGAATCACGGCGTGAGCCGCGCCGCCACCGGGGGTGAGGGGCTCGACCTCGCCTCGGGCGACTTCGATGTGATCATTCTCGATCTGATGCTGCCCGATCTGCATGGTTTCGAGGTTTGCCGCCGCTTGCGCGCGGCCAGCGTCCTGACGCCGATCCTGATGCTCACCGCGATGGATACGGCCGACGACCGCGTGAAGGGACTGCGCATCGGCGCGGACGACTATCTCGCCAAGCCATTCGATTTCGATGAGCTGCTTGCGCGCATGGAAGCGCTGGTGCGGCGCGCCTCCAATTTCGCGCCGAGCAACAACGTCCTGACAGTCGAGGATCTGACGCTCGATCGCGACTGCATGACCGTGCATCGCGACGGCGAACTCATCAATCTCACCGCCAAGGAGCTCGCGATCCTCGAACTGATGATGAGTTCGCCGGGACGCGTGTTTTCCCGCACTCGCATCCTCAACCAGATCTGGGGCTATACGGAAGATCCGCTCACGAATGTCGTCGACGTTTATATCGCGCGGCTGAGACGCAAGGTCGATGGAGAGAGCCGCGAGGCGCTGATCGAGACGGTTCGCGGACACGGCTACCGGATGCGGGCGAAGGAGTAGGCGCGCCAGCTGAGTGCAGCGCGGGCGGCGCAAGCGAACGGCTTGCAGTGGCAGAACGGGAAGACGATATAAACACGGCGCCATTCCCCAATGGAAAGAAGAAGCGATGGTCGATCGTGTTGTGGCTACGCCTCAAGCCGAAGAATGGGTCGAGAAACTCGAGTCGATGCACGGGCCGCTGATGTTTCACCAGTCCGGCGGCTGCTGCGATGGCTCAAGCCCCATGTGCTACCCCAAGGGCGAGTTCCGTGTCGGCAGGACCGACGTGAAGCTGGGCGAAATTGCCGGCGCCGAGTTTTATATCGGCGCGCAACAATACGATGTCTGGAAGCACACCCAGATCATCGTCGATGTGGTTCCGGGACGCGGCGGCGGATTCTCGCTTGAGGCGCCGGAGGGCATACGGTTCCTTACGCGCGGCCGGGTGTTTTCCGACGAAGAAGTGAACGAACTCGACGGGATTCCGCTGATTTATGGGGCCTGAGCGCTGCGGTTGTGTTGTGCGGCCGCGCCTTATGGCTAGAATAATCCGGTAGCCGACGTCAGACCTGACGCGATCCCCTGCCGCACCGCGTAAATCGACGCGAGCCGGATTCGGGATCGTTTTCGTTTGGAGTCGACTTATCAAGTCACTGGCAATGTCCCCGCATTACACAACTCGCGGTGCGACATGCCGGACGCAGGAAGGATTTCGGATGCTGAAGCGCTGGGTTGCCCTGTTCATGCTCGCGGCGCTCGCGCTTGCGCCCATTCCCAGCGCTTTCGCGGCCGAGACGGTGCGGCTGGGCTCGGTCGATTCGGGCACGGTGCAATGGCTGATCGATGTCATCAAGCATCACAAGCTGGACGAAAAGAACGGCATAGCGATCGAGGAGACAACGCTCGCCGCCACCGACGCGACCAAGATCGCGCTGCAGAGCGGATCGTCCGACATCATAACAACAGACTGGCTGTGGGTGTCGCGTGAGCGCGCGCAAGGTTCGGACTATGTGTTCGTCCCGTTCACGACGGCGCTTGGCGCGGTGATGATCCCGGAAGATTCCCCTATCAAGTCGCTCAAGGATTTGAAGGGCAAATCGCTGGCTGTTGCGGGCGGCCCGCTCGACAAGAGCTGGTTGCTGCTGACGGCCTATGTGCTGCAAAACGCGGAATTTGATCTGCGCACCGAGACGACGCCCGTCTTCGGCGCGTCGCCCCTCCTGACCGAAAAGGCGAAGTCGAAGGAGGTCGATGCCGCGCTCGTCTTCTGGCCCTATGCGGCCCGGCTGGAAGCGGCCGGCTTCAAGCAGCTTGCCGGAATGGAAGAAGTTGCGACGGGCCTCGGCGCGGAAGGCGAGATGTCCATGGTCGGATTTGCGTTCCGCGAAGCCTGGGCAAAGGACAACCCCAAGGCAGTCAAGGGCTTCATCGCGGCGGCGAACGAGGCCAACAAGATCCTCGCGAGTGACGAGGGGGAGTGGAAGCGCATCCGTCCACTGATGCGCGCGGAAGACGATGCGACGTTCCAGGCGCTGAAGCGGCGCTACCGGGAGGGCGTTCCTGAGCGCTCGGCCGCGGCCGATGCGAAGGACGCCGAAACGATCCATGCAATCCTGCTGAAGCTCGGCGGCGAGAAACTCGTGGGCGGCGCTGACAAGCTCGCCCCCGGCACCTTCTGGGCAAGCGGCGGCGCGGAGTGACGGTAGCCGAGACCAGCACAGAGAATTATGTCACGCGGCCCAGCCGCGCGCGCCGCAGCGCTATTTCCATTGCCTCGGTTGGCGCAATTATCGTTGTTTGGGCGGTGGCGGCAGAAATCGTGCAGAGCCGCGAGTTGCCCGGTCCGCTTGCCGTCGTCCGCTACATCGTCGAACAGTCGTTGAATGGCGACATGCTGTTCCATCTGGGCATGACGCTGTGGCGCGTGATCGCGTCCTTCGTCATCGCCATGGCGATCGGCACGATCATCGGCCTAGCCATGGGGCAGTCGGCGCTGACGAACCGCATCGGCGATCCGTGGCTGATCTTCTTCCTCAACATCCCGGCGCTGGTCGTCATCATCCTTGCCTATATCTGGATCGGGCTGACCGAAGTCGCCGCAATCGCCGCCGTGGCGATCAACAAGATCCCCAACGTCGTGGTGACGATACGAGAGGGCGCGCGGGCGCTCGATCCCGGCCTCGACGAGATGGCGCGGGCATACCGCATGACGGGCTGGGAGAAGCTGCGCCATGTCGTGCTGCCGCAGCTCCAGCCCTATTTCGCCGCCGCGACCCGCTCCGGCATCGCGTTGATCTGGAAGATCGTGCTGGTCGTCGAACTGCTCGGACGCTCGAACGGCGTCGGCTTCCAGCTCCACATCAATTTTCAGCTTTTCGACGTGACCGCCATTCTCGGCTACACGCTCGCGTTCATCATCGTCATGCTCGCCGTCGAACTCCTCCTGGTGCAACCCATTGAACGACACACGACACGCTGGCGTAACCGCCCCGTTTAACATCCGCGTTGATGAGAAGGTGCATGTCGGCGCGGGCGGCACGCTGACGCCCGCAGTGCGCGGTTTCAACCTTGATGTTACGCCGTACAGCCTGACTGGGCTGATGGGCCCGTCTGGCTGCGGCAAGACCACGCTGCTCAGGATCATCGGCGGCCTCGACAAGGAATTCCGTGGGCGGATCGATTTGCCTCCCCATGCGCGCATCGGCTTCGTGTTCCAGGACCCGCGTCTCCTGCCTTGGCGGACCGTGCGGCAGAATATCGAGCTCGTCAGCCACGACGCGCTCGCGGAGCCGGAACTGCAGGAACTGGCGGCGACGCTTGATATCACCGACAAGCTCGAAGTCTTTCCGCTCGAACTGTCGCTCGGGCTCGCGCGCCGCGCTTCGATCGCGCGGGCCTTCGCCACGCGTCCCGACCTGTTGCTGCTGGACGAACCGTTCGTCTCGCTGGACGAACCGACGGCCGATCGGCTGCGCCGGTTGCTGATCGAGGTCTGGTCCGCCCGGCCGACCACGGCAATGATGGTGACGCATAATCCGCGCGAGGCAATCCAGCTCGCGGATACGCTGGTGCTGCTGGCGCCCCGGCCGACCTATGTCGTGGAGGAGATTCCGATCGAAATTCCACGGGACGAGCGGACGCCGGAAGCGGTCGAGGCCATCCTGTCCGATCTGTCGCGGCGATTCCCCGCGAATTTTCAGGCGGTTGCCGCTTAGGGTCGGGACTCATTCACACCCAGAACGCGACGATAGCGGCGAGCGCAACGGCTGAGAGGAAGTTGGCGGCGAGCTTGTCGTAGCGGGTGGGCGATCCGGCGGAAGTCCTTCAACCGGCAGAACGCGGCCTCGATGCGCCATCGGTCGCGATAGCGGCGGCGGTCATATTGGATCGGCCGGCGCCGATTGATGCGGCCAGGGATCACCGGCG
>JBKJVQ010000232.1:0-3688 GCA_046717125.1 Methyloligellaceae bacterium | reverse complement strand
GATCCCTGCCGAAGCTGCGCGCGCTAGCGTATCGGGCCCGAGCAGCGCGCCTGCATTGTCTTCGGAGCCGTCGATCCCGTCCGTATCGCCGGCCAGCGCGTAGATGCCGGGCGCGCCATCCAGCGCGACCGCCATCGACAGCAGGAACTGCGAGTTGCGGCCGCCTTTGCCCTTCCCGCGCACGGTGACGGTCGTCTCACCGCCAGAGATGAGAACGCAGGGCGTAGGCGCGGGCTGCCCATGCTTGGCGCATTGGCGCGCGATGCCGGCGTGAACGAGACCCACATCGTTGGCCTCGCCTTCGATCGAGTCACCGAGGATGACCGGCGTCACGCCCGCTTTTCGCGCGACCTCGGCCGCGGCTTCGAGCGACGCTTGTGGCGTGGCGATCATGATGTTCTCGATCCGGGCAAGCCGCGGATCGCCCGGCTTGGGCGTCTCCTCCGCAGTGCGCAGGCATTCCATCACGCTCGACGTCGCGTCGATCGTGTATTTTTCGATGATCGCCAGCGCATCCGCATTGGTCGACGGATCGGGCACGGTCGGGCCGGAGGCGATGATCGAAGGATCGTCACCGGGAACGTCAGAGATCATCAGCGACACGATTTTGGCCGGGTAAGCTGCAGCGGCGAGCCGTCCGCCCTTGATGGCGGAGAGATGTTTCCGCACTGTGTTCATCTCGGAGATGGTCGCACCGCTCCGGAGCAACGCCTTATTCACCGCCTGCTTGTCCTCAAGCGTGACACCCTCCGGGGGTAGGGCAAGCAGCGCCGAGCCTCCACCAGAGATGAGGCAAAGCACGAGATCGTCCTCGGTGAGCCCCTGAACCATCTCGAAAATGCGCTGCGCGGCTTCGCGGCCGGCTGCGTCGGGCACGGGGTGAGCCGCCTCGACGACTTCGAGGCGTTTGGTCGGCACGCGATAGCCGTAGCGGGTGACGACCAGCCCCTCGAGCGGGCCCTCCCACGCATCCTCCACGGCCTTCGCCATCGCGCCGCTCGCTTTGCCGGCGCCGATGATGATGGTGCGGCCCTTCGGGCGGGACGGCAGATGCGCAGGAACGCAAATCGAAGGCAACGCTGCGTCAATCGCGGCCTGAAACATCGCCTTCAGCAACTCGACTGGCTGCATCCCTAAATCCCCATTCCTTGCAGCCCGAGCGGCTCCTGCAAGGACAGTAAACGCATCACGGCCCGAACCAAACAGCCAACCTGTCACATACAAAACTGCCGAGTTCACAGGCATAAGTGCTACCAAAGCAGTTCCGGGAAATGGACCAGCCGTTTGCCGACGCTGCGGATGCCTGGGCTGGCAGCAGGGCATGACGATTTCGTTTCTTAAACACACAGGCGCCGTGAGTGCGCCGATCGGAGGAAACTATGGGAAGAGTGGCCTTGGTTACGGGGGGAACACGCGGAATCGGCGCCGCCATCTGCCGCGCATTGAAAGAGGCGGGCTACACGGTCGCCGCGAGTTACGCCGGGAATGACGACGCTGCGAAGGCCTTCGAAAAGGAAACCGGGGTCCCCGTGTTCAAATGGGACGTCGGCGATCACGCAGCCTGCGAGAAGGGCATCGCAGAGGTCGAGCAGAAGGTCGGTCCTATCGAGGTTCTGGTCAACAATGCCGGCATCTCCCGCGACGGCATGATGCAAAAGTTGAAGCACGAGCAATGGGAGCAGGTGATCCGCACCAATCTCGATTCGCTCTTCAACATGACGCGGCCCGTCATCAACGGCATGCGCGAAAAGGGCTTCGGACGCATCATCAACATTTCTTCGATCAACGGCCAGAAGGGGCAGATCGGCCTTGCCAATTACTGCTCGGCCAAGGCCGGCGCGATCGGCTTTACGCGTGCGCTCGCGCTCGAAAGCGCGCGCAAAGGCATCACTGTCAACGCCATCGCGCCCGGCTACGTGAACACTGAGCTGCTCGCCGGCGTTTCGGAAGACGTGATGAAATCCATCGTCGGCCAAATTCCGGTCGGACGTCTCGGCGAGGCCGACGAGGTCGCCCGCTGCGTGGTTTTCCTTGCCGCCGACGAGTCGTCCTGGATAACGGGCACAACGCTCACCATCAACGGCGGCCAGCACATGGATTAAGCTCGTGCCGATTTGATTGGACCATTGAGCTCAAGAACAGGGATCTGGAAATCAGGAGTGACCGACATGGCGAGAGAGCAGGCAAAGCGCGTTGAGGGAAAGGAATCCGGTTTTTTCACGGAGCATCTCGAGGACGCCGATCCTGAGGTTTGGGAAGCAATCGAAGGCGAGCGCGAGCGCCAGCAGAACGAGATCGAGCTGATCGCGTCAGAGAATATCGTATCGCAGGCGGTGCTCGACGCCGCCGGCACGCTGCTCACGAACAAATACGCCGAAGGCTATCCCGGCAAGCGCTACTACGGCGGCTGTCAGAATGTGGACGTCGTCGAGCAGCTTGCCATCGACCGCGCCAAGCGCCTGTTCAATTGCGCTTTCGCCAATGTGCAGCCTCATTCCGGCTCGCAAGCGAACCAGTCCGTGTTTCTCGCGCTCATCAAACCTGGCGACACGATCATGGGGATGTCGCTCGCTGCAGGCGGTCATCTCACCCATGGCGCGCCCCCTAACCAGTCCGGCAAGTGGTTCAATGCCGTGCAGTACGGGGTCCGCAAAGACGATAACCTCATCGACTACGACGAGGTCGAGCGCCTCGCGCGCGAAAGCAAGCCCAGCCTCATCATCGCCGGCGGATCGGCCTATCCACGTATCATCGACTTCGCCCGCTTCCGTGCCATCGCCGACGCCGTTGGCGCTTATTTTATGGTCGATATGGCGCATTTCGCCGGCCTCGTCGCGGCTGGCCTACACCCAAGCCCGTTGCCCCATGCCGATGTGGTGACGACGACGACTCACAAGACATTGCGGGGTCCGCGCGCGGGAATGGTTCTGTCGAACAACGAGGAGATCGGCAAGAAGATTAACTCGGCGACCTTCCCTGGCCTTCAGGGCGGTCCGTTGATGCACATCATCGCGGCGAAGGCCGTTGCTTTCGGAGAGGCCCTGTCGCCCAGCTTCAAGCTTTACGCCCAGTCGGTGATCGACAACGCCAAAGCGCTTGGCGAGACGCTGGTGAAGGGCGGCGCGGCGCTCGTTTCCGGCGGCACCGACACGCATCTGATGCTTGTTGATCTGCGGCCGAAGAAGCTCACAGGCAAAGCTGCCGAGCTGGCATTGGGCCGCGCGCACATCACCTGCAACAAGAACGGCATACCGTTCGATCCGGAGAAACCCGCGGTGACTTCGGGGATCCGGCTGGGCTCGCCCGCCGGTACGACCCGCGGATTTGGCGTTGCTGAATTCCAGCAGGTCGGCGACATGATCATCGAAGTTCTGGACGGCCTCGTTGCCAATGGCGAGGATGGCAACAGCGCCAAGGAAGCCGAGGTGAAAAAGCGCGCGATGGCGTTGTGCCAGCGCTTTCCGCTTTATCGGTAATCTCGCCGCACACACCTGCAAGGCGGCCCGGCTCGACCGGGCCGTCCAAGGCCACCGATGGGGGATATGCCGATTAAATTTTGGGGACGTAGCGGAGCGCGTGGTTCGACCTGAAATCATCATGCGCTTGCGGCAAAAAACCACTCATTTGACGGATTGGCGCTGCCACAACTCTCGCCTATGTTGCGCCGCAACAATCGAGGGATGTGTCA
>JBKJVQ010000231.1:0-9435 GCA_046717125.1 Methyloligellaceae bacterium | reverse complement strand
GATCTGTCTTGCGCTGACGCCAGAGCGCGCGACCGAGCTAGACCTCGAACTTATGACGCGCACGAACCGGTCGCGAAACAAGACGGCCTTCACCGTTTCCATCGAGGCACGCGAGGGCATCTCGACCGGCATATCCGTCCACGATCGCGCGCATACGATCGCGGTTGCGATCGACCCGACCAAGGACAAACGCGACATCGTCTCGCCCGGTCACGTGTTTCCGCTGGTCGCGCGCGACGGCGGCGTGCTCGTGCGCGCCGGGCACACGGAAGCGGCGGTCGACATCGCGCGGCTGGCCGGGCTCTATCCGGCGGGTGTGATTTGTGAGGTGATGAACGACGACGGCACCATGGCGCGGCTGCCGGACCTGATGCAATTCGCCGACCGCCATAAGCTCAAGATCGCGACCATCGCCGATTTGATCGCCTATCGCCGCCGCCACGACAGTCTGGTGCGGCGTGTGCTCGAGACCGAGATCGACAGCGGCTATGGCGGCAAGTTCGAACTGAAGGTCTATGCCAACAAGGTTGATGCCGTGGAGCATCTGGCGCTGGTTAAAGGTGACATCTCCGATGGCGCGCCGGTGCTGGCGCGCGTGCACGCCGTCCACGCCATCGAGGACTTACTCGGCGCAGACGGCCATCGCCATTCGCTGATCGAAAAGGCGATGGATGCGATTGCCGAAGAAGGACGGGGCGTTCTCGTCCTGATCCGCGACGCCAGCGCGAATGCACTTTCCACCCGTTTGCGGAGCCAGAAGGCGGACCCGGCGCCAGAGCGTGGGCATCGCCTTGTCGAGTACGGCGTGGGCGCACAAATTTTGCTCGATCTTGGCGTGCGCGAAATGGTGCTGCTGACGAATGCGCCCAAGCGCAAGATCGTCGGATTGGATGGTTATGGGCTGAAGGTCGTCGGCCATAGGCGAATGGCATGAAAAGCGAAGAAATGCGCAAACCGTCCGTCCTGATCCTCGAAGCGCGGTTTTACGAGGACATCGCCGATGCGTTGGCGGAAGGCGCCATTGCGGAGCTCGAACGGCATGGTATCGAGCATGTTCGCTACGCGGTGCCCGGCGCTCTTGAAATTCCGATAGCGCTCTCGATGGCCTGTTCGCAGGGTCTGGTTGGACCGGAGGAGCCACACCAGGGATGCGTGGCGCTTGGCTGCGTTATCCGCGGGGAGACCTCGCATTACGACATCGTCGCCGGACAATCCGCCGAGGGCTTGATGCGCGTCGCGTGCGAGGAGGGTATTCCCGTCGGCAACGGCATCCTCACGGTCGAGAACCGCGAGCAGGCCATGAAGCGCGCTCGGGTGGGCGAGGGCAACAAGGGCAGGCATGCTGCCGCGGCTTGTATTGCTCTGATGCGGCTCGATGGAGCCTTCGCAACCGCGCATGAGTCATGACGGCGCACGGACATCTTTCGCGCCGATCCGCACGCCTCTCGGCGGTGCAGGCGCTATACCAGATGGATCTCGCCGGCACCGACCTCAATCTGGCTATCCTTGAGTTCGAGGCGCACAGGTTTGAGGAGCAGCTCGACGGCGTAGAGTATGGCGCTGTTGACCGCGCCTTTTTTCGGGATTTGCTGTCGGGTGTCGTGCGAGAGCAGAAGCAGCTCGATCCGCTCGTCAATGAGCATCTGGCCATGGGGTGGCGGCTCGGGCGCATCGACTCGATATTGCGCGCGATCCTGCGCTCTGGCGCTTACGAGATGATGAGCCGCAAGGACGTGCCGCCGCGCGTGATCATCTCGGAATATGTGGACGTGGCGCATGCCTTCTTCGACAGCGAGGAGCCGAAGGTCGTGAACGCCATCCTTGATGCGCTCGCGCGCGAGCTGCGGCCTGAGGAGCTCGGCCTCGCGCAAGTTCATCGCGAGACCTGACCATCTTGAGCGAAGCCGATCTGATCACGGAGTTTTTCGCGCCGCTCGCGCGCTATCCCGGCGCGTTCGGCCTGAGGGACGATGCGGCGCTGATCGAGGTCCCGCCAGGCGGGCTGGTTCTGACGGCCGATGCGCTTGTTGCCGGCGTTCATTTCTTGCCGAACGATCCGCCGGACTCGATCGGCCACAAGGCGCTGGCGGTGAACCTGTCCGATCTCGCGGCAAAGGGCGCCCGGCCGTTCGGCTATCTCATGACTTTGTCGCTTCCGGGGAGTCCGGACCGTGTCTGGCTGCGTGACTTCGTCACCGGCCTCGGCGCGTTGCAGGATGAGGCCGGGATCGCGCTGCTCGGCGGCGACACGACGGCGACCCCGGGGCCGCTTTCGGTTTCGATCACTGCGCTGGGCGTCACGCCGAATGGGGAGATGGTGATGCGCAGGGGAGGGCGGCCGGGCGACACGATCTATGTGACCGGGACGATCGGCGATGCCGCGCTCGGGCTGGGCATTTTGCGGGACGCCGCGCAGGCGTCGAAATGGGCCGTGAATGAGGATGCGGCACGCTTTCTCGCCGAGCGCTACCGCCGTCCGACGCCGCGCATAGCCGCGGCCGAAACCGTCCGCCGTCATGCCGCCGCCTCGATCGACATTTCCGACGGGCTGGTGGGCGACCTCGACAGGTTGTGCGACGCCTCGCAAACCGGCGCGGTGATCCAGGCACGGCGCGTGCCGCTATCCTCGCAGGCCGCCCGCGCGTGCCAGGCGCAGCCGGGCCTGATCGCCGATCTTCTGACCGGTGGCGACGATTACGAACTCCTGCTCGCGGTTCATCCGGATGAGGCAAACGCCTTTGAGGCGGGGCTTGCGTCGGCCAGTGTTCCGTTTGCCGCGATCGGCCGGCTTGTCGAGCCGGAGCACGGTGTTATCGTTCTCGACGACAGCGGCGTTCCGATGCGCTTTGCCCGCCGCGCCTACGATCATTTCGGCTAGGGCGTGACGCCGAAAGGAGCGAAACCCTGACGCTTCATCTCATCAAACTCTGCGTCGGCGCGGCGTCGGTTTCCGATCTGGCCGAGTGGCAGACGGAGCGGCGGCGGAAATCGCGCGGTGCACTTGTTCATACGACGCGTCATATGCCGCGCCGGCGCGAGGAGATCGTCGGCGAAGGCTCGATCTACTGGGTCATCGCCGGCGTCATATGCGTGCGTCAGCGCATCCTCGATCTGAGACCGGTCACATCGGACGATGGCATCGAACGCTGCGACATCGTGTTCGACCGAAGGCTGGTCGTGACCCAGCGTTTTCCGCGCCGGCCGTTTCAGGGATGGCGCTATCTCACCGGCGACGATGCGCCGCGCGATCTCACGCACCGCCTCGACGACGCCGGGGACGATCTGATGCGGGCGACTCTGCTTGAACTGTGTCTGCTTTGACCGGCGGAGATTCTGCCCGAGCTTTAGCTGATTTGACCTGCCGAGACGCAGCTTGAGGTTTGCCCTTTACCTGAGGAGATTGCGCTTTTGCGGATTTCGCCTGCGGAGACGCTGCTCGAGCCTTGTTTGATACCTGCGGGACCGCTTTGGCTTTGACCAGCGCGTCCGGAGTTCGCTCTTCGGCTGGCTTGACCGGCTGTGGCGCGGCCTGAGCTTCTGCTGATTCAACCCCGGGAATGGGAAGATTGTCAATCAGCCGGGTCTTGCCGAGGTGCACGGCCGCGAATACGCGGGCAGGCCCGTCGAGCGCCTTCTGCGGGATAAGCGTTTCGGCATCGCGCAGTTCGAAATAGTCGACCCTGAAGCCGCTGTTCGCCAGCGTGCTCTCGCCGATCTTCAATACGGTGTCGACGGGGCGGCCTTCGGAAATCGCGCGCGCGGCTTCCGCAAGAATGGCGTGGAGCAGGGGCGCGACTTCGCGCTCCTTCGGGCTGAGATAGGCGTTGCGCGACGACAGGGCGAGACCGTCATCCTCCCGCACGATCGGCGCGGCCGCAATTTTGACGGGGATGTCGAGATCGCGCACGAGCTGCCGGATCGCGACAAGCTGTTGCCAGTCTTTTTCGCCGAACAGGACGACGTCCGGCTGTGCCTGCATGAGGAGCTTCGTCACCACGGTCGCGACGCCGTCGATATGACCGGGCCGGGAGGCGTCGCACAGGACGTCGCTTACGCCACCGACATGCACCTTGGTGTCGAAACCGTCCGGATAGATCTCTTTGGCCTCGGGCGCGTAGATGACATCGGCGCCGGCCTGCTTCAACTTTGCCTGATCGCCGGCCTCGTCGCGCGGATAGGCGGAGAAGTCTTCCTTCGGACCGAACTGCTTCGGGTTGACGAAGATCGATACGATGACCCGATCCGCCTCGCGCCGCGCCAGCTCGACCAGCGAGAGATGGCCTTGATGCAGCGCGCCCATCGTGGGCACGAGCGCGATGCGCTGATCTTCCTTCTTCCACGTCGCGACGCGCGTGCGCAGGTTTTTGATGGTGCTTATGACTGGTACTGCCGCCATGATCCTCCTCGGGCTTCGGTTGGACCTCTGTAACTCCATTGTGCGGCGGCGCAAACACACCATGTAAAGATCGTTTGATCACAAGGAAAAACGATGGCCGCCAGTAAGGCTCCCGTCAGGTCCGGTCGTGGGGAAATGGCTGAGGCAGAGTCGAGCGCGACCGACATTGACGCCTTCCTCGCCGACGTACGTGCGCGCATGCCGGTCGTAGCCGCGGGTCGCGGCCGGCTGATTTTCGCGATGGACGCGACCATGAGCCGCCAGCCGACCTGGGACCTCGCGCTGGGACAGCAGGCGGAGATGTTCGATGCGGTCCGCGAGGTCGGCGGACTTGACGTTCAGCTTGTTTATTTCCGCGGATTCAACGAGTGCCGGTCGAGCCGCTGGGTCGGCGATCCCGCGGCGCTTGCCCAGCTCATGACGCAGGTGCAGGTGCGCGGCGGTCACACGCAGATCCGCAAGGTCCTGAGCCACGCGAAGCGCGAAGCGGAAGCGGCGCCGGTGCACGCGCTCGTCTATGTAGGCGACTGCATGGAGGAAAGCGTGGACGAGCTCGCGGCCCGCGCCGGCGAGCTAGGGCTTCTCAACGTGCCAGTGTTCATGTTCCAGGAAGGCAGCGATCCGCGCGCGGAAACCGCTTTCCGCGAGATCGCGCGACTGACGCGCGGCGCTTGGTGCCGCTTCGACAAGGGCTCGGCGCGCCAGCTCCGCGAACTGCTGCGCGCCGTCGCGGTCTACGCGAGTGGGGGGCACAAGGCGCTGGCCGATTTGTCGCGGAAGGAAGGCGGTGCGCGCCGCCTCCTGGAACAGTTCGAGTGACGGCGGCAAGTCATGGTCTGGTTTTTTGCGGGATTGGCGACGCTGGTGGCGCTGGTTTACACCAGCAGCGTCGTCGCGAAGGCGAATCCTCGGAGCTTGGCGACCGTGCTGCGTAGCGTCGGCGGCATTCTGGCGTTATTGCTGGCGGCCTTGCTGCTCCTCCGCGGTCTCATCGTGCTCGCGATTCCGCTCGCTTTGGCGGGGGCCGCTCTTCTCGGGCTGAGGTTGCCGTTCGGCGTGGGCAATCTGTTCGGGGGCGACGCGCGACGGTCCTCCGGCAACCGGTCCGAAGTGAAAACGTCTCATATCGCCATGGTGCTGGACCATGATTCCGGTCGGATGGAAGGTCGCGTAGTCGCGGGCCGCTTCGAGGGATTTACGCTCGATGCGATGACGATCGACGAGCTTCTCGCGCTTGCTGCAGAACTGTCGTCCGTCGACCCGCAAGGGTTGAGGTTGCTCGAAGCGTATCTGGACCGCCGCGACCCCGAGTGGCAGGAGCGCGAACCTCCGGATCAAGGGGCGCGCCCGAAGGGAGGCGCGATGACCCGTGCCGAAGCGCTGGATATTCTGGGCCTCAGGACAGGCGCGACGGACGAGGACATCAAGGCCGCGCATCGCAACCTGATGAAGAAACTGCATCCCGACCATGGTGGATCGAGCTGGATCGCTTCCCGCCTGAATGAGGCGAAGGACGTTCTGCTCGGCACGTGAGCTATTCGGCCAGCATCACTACGCAGCCGATCGACTTCTTTTTCAGCGAGGTGCACGCCTTGTCGGCGGCGTCCTTGCTGAAGCCGGCGAAGCGGGCGCGATAATAGTCCTGGCTGCCCTTTTTGAAATGCATCGTGAAGGGCTGGTGTCCGCTGATCACGTCGGACGCGGAGCCTTTGATCTGCGACAGCCGCGCCTGCGCCTCGCCGTCGCTTCCGTAAGCGCCGACCTGAACGTGGTAGCCGCCGCGGGAAGGTTTTTGCCGAACCGGAGCAGGCGCGTCATCTGCGACCGCCAACGCAACAGCCTTTTCTACTTGGGCGCCGCCCGCGAGCAGGTCGGGCGACGGGCCGATTGCCGCCGTATGTACGGGCGGGGCCGCTCCGGCCATGGCGACTTTCGGAGCGTCATTTTTCTTTGCCCAAGGCAACAGGCTGGCGATCAACGGCTCACGGCGTCCGCCGCGGCTGGCCTTGGCCCAGGATTGATCGAGAAGCTGTTTCATGTGCGCGTTGCGCGACCCGCCCGACTTGCCGCCCATGACTACGGCGATCAGATGCTTGTCCTTGCGGCGTACCGAAGCGGCGAGGTTGAAGCCGGAAGCGCGGATGTAACCGGTTTTGATCCCGTCCGTGCCCTGATAATCGAACAGAAGCCGGTTGTGGTTGCGGAAGTTCTTGCCGCGATAGGCGAAATGCTTCGTGGCGAACACGCTGTAGAATTCTGGGAAATCGCTTTGGATGCGGCTGCTGAGAACGATCAGATCATGCGCCGTCGTCACCTGGCCGGGATTGGGAAGGCCGGACGCGTTCTTGAACGATGAGTTGCGCATCCCGATCGCGCGGGCGGTCTGCGTCATGATGCGCGCGAAATTGGCTTCGGTCCCGCCTAGGTTTTCCGCCACCGCGACCGCCACGTCGTTGGCGGACTTGGTGCATAGCGCCTTGATCGCATCGATGACAGCGATCGATTCGCCCGGCTTGATACCGACTTTGGATGGCGACTGACTCGCGGCGTTCGGGGTAACGACCAGCTGCGAGGAAAATTTGATCCGCCCCTGCTTCAGAAAATCGAACAAAACGTAGAGCGTCATGATTTTGGTGAGCGAGGCGGGATAGCGTGGCGTATGGGCGTTCCGTGAGAACAGCTCCTTGCCCGTGTGCGCGTCGATCACCATCGCTGCGTACTTGCCGTCGTTTTGCGCGGACGCCGCGATTGGTGTCAAAAACATGGCGAAAACAGCGAGCGCAAAGGCCGGTCCCGGACGCCAAGACTTCAAGCGCAGGCGGTTGAGATGCGAATTTTTCACGCAGTCTTCAGGCCCCGTTACGGACCCCTCCCTCTTCTCCGCTCGCCAGCGCGTGCCCCAGAGGGCGCCAGCCCTCCAGCGTGGACGAATGACCTTCGAAGTTAAAAACCCCCGATTACCGGCCGATTAACGGCGGCCATAATATTCCTGTTGCGACGCAGCATGCACGTTGACTTGCGCTTGTGCGACGCATTATACAATCTTCGCATCGCAGCAATTCATGCGCTTTTTATGGTAGCGCTCTGACATTCTCACCCGCTCAGGAGGCCAGCATAATGAAAAGTTTTGACGAAATTCAGAAAATGGGACGTGAAAATTTGGACACCGCCGTTGCGTCTTTCGGCGAGGTCAATCGCGGCTTCCAGGCCATCGCCTCGGAAATGTCGGACTACGGCAAGAAGGCGTTCGAAGACGGAACCAAGACGTTCGAGCAGCTTATCGGCTGCAAGTCGATCGAGCAGGCCGTGGACGTCCAGAGCAGCTATGCCCGCAAGGCTTACGACGATTACGTCGCGCAGATGTCGAAGCTCGGCGAGATGTATGCCGATCTGGCGAAGGAAGCGTACAAGCCGGTCGAAAAGGCCTACGCGAAGGCGCAATAGCGTCTTGGTTCGTCGCCACTTGCGAGCCTGATGCGGCCCGGCGGAAACGCCGGGCCTTTTCTTTGTCCGGCATTTGCCCTTCCGCGGATCGTGACTATCTAACGGTCCACACGGTTTGCAGCCCAGCCTCTCATCCCCTTAGAATGCCCGAAGCGCTCTACCCGCGAGTCGGGTCGGCGAGGTGGGCGGCCCCTGTGGCTCGACCTGCCGAGGAGGTGAGGACTGGATTGAATGGCGCGCAATGACGAACCGCGCCGGGGCGGTGACACGGGCACCCGGATCATCACGAAGACGCGCCCCAAGACGAAGCGTCCGAATCTGTATCGGGTGCTCCTTCTGAACGACGACTACACGCCGATGGAATTCGTCGTGTACGTGCTGGAGCGTTTCTTCAACAAGCCCCGCGAGGATGCAACGCGGATCATGCTGCACGTTCATCAGAAGGGCGTGGGCATTTGCGGCGTCTACACGTTCGAAGTCGCCGAAACGAAGGTCGCGCAGGTCATGAGCTTCGCCCGGCAGCACGAACATCCCCTGCAATGCACGATGGAAAAGGAGTAGTCTGATCCCGTGGCATCGTTCTCGACAAATCTCGAACAGGCTCTGAGGCGCGCTCTTCAGTATGCGAACGAGCGCAGCCATGAATATGCGACGCTCGAGCATCTGCTCTTGTCCTTGCTGGATGACCGCGATGCCGCAGCAGTCATGCGCGCGTGCGAAGTCGACATGGACAATCTGCGCGAGAAGCTGACCGAATACGTGGACACCGAACTCGCGAGCCTCATTCTCGAGACGCGCGGGGAGGCGCAGCCGACGGCGGGCTTCCAGCGCGTGATCCACCGTGCGGTCGCGCATGTCCAGTCGTCGGGTCGCGAGGAGGTGACGGGCGCGAATGTGCTTGTGGCGCTGTTCGCCGAACGCGAGAGCCACGCCGCGTATTTCCTGCAGGAGCAGGACATGACGCGGTTCGACGCGGTCAATTATGTGAGCCATGGCATCGCCAAGCGGGCGGGGCTGTCCGAGGCGCGCTCGGTTCGGGGCGTCGACGAGGAATCGGTCGAGGGCGAGGAGAAGAAGCGCGGCGAGGGCGCGCTCGACACCTATTGCATCGACCTGAACAAAAAGGCCCGCGCGGGCCGCATCGATCCCCTGATTGGGCGCGACCCCGAAATCAGCCGGACTATCCAGGTCCTGTGCCGCCGCCAGAAGAACAACCCGCTGTTCGTGGGCGACCCCGGCGTCGGCAAGACCGCCATTGCGGAAGGGCTGGCGCGCCGCATCATTCAGAACGATGTGCCGGACGTGCTGGCCGACGCGACCATCTTCCAGCTCGACATGGGCGCGCTGCTCGCCGGCACGCGCTATCGCGGCGATTTCGAGGAGCGGCTCAAGGCCGTGATGAAGGAGATCGAGCAGAAGCCCGGCGCCATCATGTTCATCGATGAAATTCATACGGTCATTGGTGCTGGTGCGACGTCGGGCGGCGCAATGGATGCCTCAAATCTGCTAAAACCAGCCCTTGCGAGTGGTGGTTTTCGTTGCATTGGTTCAACAACCTACAAGGAATATCGGCAGCACTTTGAGAAGGACAGGGC
>JBKJVQ010000230.1:0-2609 GCA_046717125.1 Methyloligellaceae bacterium | reverse complement strand
CTCCACGAATGATCGCTTGCGAAAGGAGCCGGAAACCTATGCGTAAGCACCATCCCGAAAACGAGCGGACCAAGCGCCGCTATTTCGATTTCCTGAAACACGCCAGGCGGCTTTCGGAACTGAGCGTCGATCAGGTGGCAGCGGCGATAGCCGATTTCGAAGTCGCAACCGGGCATCGCGACTTCCGGCAGTTCCGCATCGAATGGGCGCAAAGATACAAACGGCAACTGGCGGAACGGAGCAACGCCGAAACGGGAAAGTCGCTGGCTAAGGCGACGATCTCTTCGCGGCTGGCGGCGCTGAAAGCGTTTTTCCAATGGCTGGCCGGACAACCGGGGTTCCGGTCCAAGCTCACCTATTCGGACACCGAATATTTCAATCCGTCCGCCAATGACGATCGCATCGCCAGGGCGGTGCGCGAAAAGCCGGTCGCCAGTATCGAGCAAATTCGCCGCGTGATCGATTCCATGCCGCGCGAGACCGACATTCAGAAGCGCAACCGGGCGCTGATCGCGTTCACGCTTCTTACCGGCGCGCGCGACAACGCCATCGCCTCGATGTCGATCAGGCATGTCGATCCCGCAACAAGAACCGTATTTCAGGATGCGCGCGAGGTGCGGACGAAGAACCGCAAGACGTTCATCACATGGTTTTTTCCAGCGGGCGCCGATGTCGAAGCCATCGTGGTGGAATGGATCGACTGGCTCGAAAGCGAAAAGCAATGGGGTCCAAACGATCCGCTGTTTCCGGCGACGAAGGTGGCGCTGGGCCTGGACGGCCGTTTCGAGAATGGCGGGCTGGCGCGCCATCACTGGAAAAGCGCAGCGGCGATTCGCAATATTTTCAAGGCGGCGTTCGAGCGGGCGGGACTGCCCTATTTTAATCCGCATTCGTTTCGCAACACGCTGGCGATGCTGGGCGAGCGGATTTGCCCGACGCCGGAAGCCTTCAACGCGTGGAGCCAGAATCTCGGCCACGCGCACGTCGCCACCACCTTCACGAGCTACGGCGCCGTTCCCGGTCATCGTTAGGCGGAAATCTTCGCTCACCTAAGGGCGCGGCAGGAAGCGGGCGCGACGGCGGACGGAAACGCGCTCGACCCGGAAACCATCGCCAAGGTGGTGGCGGCGCTCAGCCGGAACGCTGCCTAGCCGCTCGTCGGGCGGGGCAGCTGCGCGCCTTGGCGGACGATTACGATCGCCGCGTTCCCGTAAATCAGTCGCTGACTAAGAGGGATCTCCCTTGATCGGCATTCATGATGGCGACCCATCGTAGATTTGGTGGCAACGGTCCGCTGCTGGCAATCCTGGCAATGTCGTGGTTACGCGGATGCGGAGGAAATGGTTGGATGAGTCGAGGCGCGCAGCGCAGGTGGGCCTGGGGAGCGGCATGGAGCTGGGCGCTGCGCTCTGTAAGGGCCCGGCGCGGCGGGACTAATGAGCCGCACGCGCCTAAGCCGTGGGTTGGCAGCGGCGTATTCGAATAGGACATACTCGCAAGCCGCTTTTGGGGTGGAAATGTCGCCGGATATCTCCCGAATGGCCGGACGCGTGGGAACGCGCGATCAACACCCGTGATTACGCCGCCGGCCGAGCCTTGTTCGCGCCCGACGTTGTTGCGTTCGGCATTGTCGTGGAAATGATGATCGGGCTGGATCGCCTAATCGATGAGCAGTTGCAGGATATTTAGCCGCATATCAGCGCGTTCAAATCGAGCGGGAGACCGCGAACGTGCTGATGGGCATGACGCCAGCCAGGCGCTTCTAGCACTCGCCTGGACCTCTCGGGGACACGGCTTCCTCGACGACGAGACGCCGAGGGGGAGAACCTTTCGAACGAGCCCTACGACGCGGCGGCCGCATCGACACACTGATGGTCAACTGGGTCGACCTCGCCATGGAGGCGGTGATCGCCGAGCGCGAACGCGCCTAGCATCACTAGCCCTCGGTCAAGGGCGTGGGCTGCCACTGCATCGGTTTAACCGCTGAGAACGTCTCAGCCGGCTACGGTCAATGAAGCACGACGTCGGCATGGGAGATAGGCCCGGCCAGATCTCATGCACGCGGAAGAGACAGTTCTAAAATTTGGCATAGGCTTGGTCGAACCCGTCGAGAGATAGCCGGAGACTGACTTTTTTTTCCGCCAGGTTTTTGAACTCCACCGTTAATTGCTCCGCCTTGCGCAGCAGGGCCAGGAACTCGGGCGAAACAGGCATTTGCGCGTAGCAGCCGTTGCGATCGCATGTGGTGAAATCAAGCTCGCGCGGCGGATGGTCGTCAACAAGAACCACGGCGCCCGCAGGGAGCAGCGCACCGAGAGGCAATTGCACATTGAGGCGAGGTTCAGCAGGAGCCGCAGGAATATATACCGTGACCTTGGTCAGCACCTGACGGTTCTTGGTTACGAGGGTTTGCGCCAATTGGCAGGTCAGCGCCGTTTGCTCAGCACCACGCCTGCTGCAGTTAAGAGCCCAACCTGGCCCCTTTCTGGCGCTCGCCGCCTCCGGCGGATCGGCATTCGGCGCTTTCCTTGCCGGCGTTGCAAGCTCCTTGCCGGACTGCGTTGCTTGCCATGGCAAGCCCCCTTCGCCGGACAGGAACCAAATGAGGC
>JBKJVQ010000229.1:0-5174 GCA_046717125.1 Methyloligellaceae bacterium | reverse complement strand
TAGGTGCAGGGGGTTAACAGACGGGTCCGTTCACCTTAAGTTCGGGGTCGAGGATGGAGCGGCAGATTTGCCCTCCGGCAAGTTTTCATGACGCAACAAGAGACGGACATCGAAGCGACGCGCGAGGACGTGCGGGACGACGCGGCCGCGCCCATGCGCGGCGCGGAGCTGATCGCGCGCCTGCTGAAGACGCTGCCGAACGGCCCCGGCGTCTACCGCATGATCGGTCGTGACGACGAGGTTCTCTATGTCGGCAAGGCGCGCAGCCTGAAGAAGCGCGTCGCATCCTATGCGAGGCTGGGCGGCCACACGAACCGCATCGCGCGCATGATCCACGACACCGCGGCGATGGAGTTCGTAACGACGGCGACCGAAACCGAGGCGCTGCTGCTCGAGGCGAACCTCATCAAGCGGCTCAAGCCCCGCTTCAATGTCACGCTGCGGGACGACAAGTCGTTCCCGTACATTCTCCTGACCGGCAATCACGCCGCGCCGCAGGTCGTGAAGCATCGCGGATCGCGCAACTGCGACGGCAAATATTTCGGGCCGTTCGCCTCGGCCGGCGCGGTGAACCGCACGATCAACGCGCTACAGCGGGCCTTCCTGCTTCGTTCGTGCACGGACAGCTATTACGAGGCGCGAAATCGACCGTGCCTCCTCTACCAGATCAAGCGCTGCTCGGCGCCCTGCACGGGCGAGATCTCGCTTGAGGATTATGCGCTTCTTGTCGACGAAGCAGAGCTGTTCCTGACCGGACGCAGCGACGCCGTGCGCTGGCGGCTGCACGAAATGATGGAGCGGGCGAGCGGCAATCTCGACTTCGAGCGCGCAGCCGCCATGCGTGACCGGCTTGCGGCGCTGAGCCATGTCCAGTCGCATCAGGGGATCAACCCGCAGGGCGTCGACGAAGCCGACGTATTCGCGGCGCATCAGGACGCGGGGCAAATCTGCGTGCAGGTCTTCTTCTTCCGCACCGGCCAGAACTGGGGCAACCGTGCTTATTTCCCCCGCGCCGAAGGCAGCATCCCGATCGAGGAGGCGCTGGAATCGTTTATTGCGCAATTCTACGACGAGCGGCCGGCTCCGAAGCTGATCCTCGTCAGCCACGATTTGCCCGGCCGTCAGCTTCTGGCGGAGGCGCTTTCGCTCAGCGCAAACCGGAAAGTGACCGTGCTCCATCCGAAGCGCGGCGAGAAATGCGAATTGGTCGCGCATGCGTCGACCAACGCGAAGGAAGCGCTGGCGCGGCGGCTGGCTGATACGGCGTCGCAGAGCAAGTTGCTGGCGCGAGTCGCGGAGACGTTCGGGCTGGATGCGCCGCCGCAGCGGATCGAGGTTTTCGACAACAGCCACATCATGGGAACGAACCCGGTCGGGGCGATGATCGTTTCTGGACCGGACGGGTTCATCAAGACAAGCTATCGGAAATTCAACATGCGCGCGGAAACTCTCACGCCAGGCGACGATTACGCCATGATGCGCGAGATGCTGACCCGACGATATGCGCGACTGAAGAAGGAAACCGAGGCGGATGCCACGACACCGCGCCCCGATCTGGTACTGATTGACGGCGGACCGGGACAGCTTTCCGCCGCCCATGGCGTCATGTGTGATCTCGGGCTGGAGGACATCGTGCTCGCGGGCGTCGCCAAGGGTCCGGATCGCAATGCCGGGCGCGAAAGGATTCATCTCGTGGACGCGCCGCCGCTCGTGCTCGATCCGCGCGACCCCCTGCTCTATTTCGTCCAGCGGCTGCGCGACGAGGCGCACCGCTTCGCCATCGGCGCCCACCGCGCCAAGCGCACGAAGCAGATCGGCATCTCACCACTGGATGAGGTGCCGGGCATCGGCCCGACGCGCAAGCGCGCGCTGCTGCGCCATTTCGGCTCGGCCAAGGCCGTGAGCCGCGCCGGCATCGCCGACCTCGAATCCGTGGAAGGCATCAGCGGAAGCATGGCGCGCGCGATCTATGGCCATTTTCACGAGAGCCGGCCGTGACGGTCGCGGAACGGGAGGTCGGGAAGACGCCGCCGCGACGGCGCTTCGGCGGGCTGTTTGAGTTACCCAACATTCTGACGATGGCGCGGATCGTGGCCGTGCCCGCGCTCGTCGCCTGCTTCTTCCTGAAAGGGGATATCGGCAACTGGCTCGCGCTCGCGATCTTCATCTCGGCGGGCATCACCGATTTTCTCGACGGTTATCTGGCGCGCGCGTGGGGCCTTCAGACCGCCATAGGCCGCATGCTCGATCCGATCGCCGACAAGCTGCTGGTATCGGCCGCTCTGATGATGCTGGCGGCGGACCAGACCATCGCCGGCTGGTCGCTCTGGGCGGGAGTTATTATTCTCAGCCGCGAGATATTGGTATCCGGCCTGCGCGAATTCCTGGCCGAGCTTTCCGTCAGCGTGCCGGTGACCAAGCTCGCGAAATGGAAGACTTCGCTACAGCTCGTGGCGATCGGTTTCCTGCTGGCCGGCCCGGCGGGCGACGAGATTTTCCCGGCGACGACGCTGGTCGGACTGATCCTGCTCTGGCTCGCGGCGATCCTGACCCTTTATACCGGCTACGATTACTGGAAGGCAGCCGTGCGCCACCTGTTTGACGAGGACCAAACGCGGTGACGCGGCTGCTCTATTTCGCCTGGGTGCGCGAGAAGGTGGGAGTGGCCGAGGAGGACGTCGATCTGCCGCGGGAGGTGACCACGGTCGCAGAGCTGGTCGACTGGCTCAGCCGCCGGAGCGACGGGTTCGCCGACGCCTTCAGGAACAGGAAAACCGTTCGGGCCGCGCTCGATCGGCGCCACGCGCAGGCCGACGCGCCGATCGCGGGAGCGGCGGAGATTGCGTTCTTCCCGCCGGTGACGGGGGGATGATGCCTTGGTCTTGATGCGCAGACCCGTTCAATTATGATCCGTCTACAGACAGAACCATTCGATATCGGCGAGCGGATCGCCACGATGACGCGCGACCGGACCGATATCGGCGCGGTCGTCAGCTTCTCGGGTTTCGTGCGGGACGACGACGGCCTCAAATCGATGACGCTCGAGCACTATCCCGGCATGACCGAGGAAGAGATCGCGCGCATTGAAGAGGAGGCGCGTGGGCGCTGGGATCTGCAGGACTGTCTCATCGTGCATCGCGTGGGGCGGCTTCTGCCCGGCGAACCGATTGTGCTGGTGGTGACTGCGTCGGCGCACCGGCAGGATGCGTTCGAGGCGGCTTCATTTCTGATGGACTATCTCAAGACGCGCGCACCGTTCTGGAAATGCGAGGAACGAGCGGACGGAACGTCCTGGGTCCAAGCGCGGGATGCGGATGACGCCTCCGCGGCGCGGTGGGAGAAGTGACAGCAGCCGTTCTACTGACGCCCCTTAATTCGCAAACCGGAAATGCATCACGTCGCCGTCTGCGACGACGTAATCCTTGCCTTCGAGGCGCATCCGCCCCGCCTCGCGCGCGCCGCCTTCGCCGTTGTGCCGGACGTAATCGTCATAGGCGATCGTCTCGGCACGGATGAACCCCTTCTCGAAATCGGTATGGATGACGCCTGCCGCGCGCGGCGCGGTTGCGCCTGTCTTGACCGTCCAGGCGCGCGCCTCTTTCGGGCCTACGGTGAAATAGGGGATGAGGCCGAGCAGCTTGTAGCCCTCGCCGATGAGCCGGTTGAGGCCGGGCTCCTCCAGACCGAGATCGCGCAGAAAGTCGGCGCGCTCATCGGCGGAAAGCTGCGCGACCTCTTCCTCGATCCGCGCCGAGATGACGACACAGCCCGCGCCTTCTTCCTCCGCGCGCGCCTCGACGATGCGCGAATACGCGTTGCCGGTGGCCGCGGAAGTTTCCTCGACATTGCAGACATAGAGCACCGGTTTGGCGGTGAGCAGGCCGAGCGTCCGGAAGAAAGGACGCTGCGCGTCGTCGATCTGCGCATGACGCGCCGGGCGGCCGTCCTTCAGCACGTCATAGGCAGCCTGAAGCAGCGCCAGCGTCTCCTTCGCCTCCTTGTCGTTGCCCTTGATTTTCTTTTCGAGGTTCGGGATGCGCTTCTCGATCGACTCGATGTCGGCGAGCATCAGTTCGGTCTCGACCGTCTCGGCATCGGCCAGCGGATCGATGCGCCCCTCGACATGAGTGATGTCGTCGTTCTCGAAACAGCGCAGCACATAGGCGATGGCGTCAACCTCGCGGATATGGGCGAGGAACTGGTTGCCGAGGCCTTCGCCCTGCGACGCGCCTTTCACCAGCCCGGCGATGTCGACAAAGGTGAGCCGCGTCGGGATGATCTGCGCCGACTTGCCGATGGCAGCGAGCCGCGTCAGCCGCTCATCCGGCACCGGCACATCGCCCACATTCGGCTCGATCGTGCAGAACGGATAGTTCGCGGCCTCAGCCGCAGCGCTCTGCGTCAGCGCATTGAACAGCGTCGACTTGCCGACATTGGGCAACCCGACGATCCCGCATTTGAAGCCCATCAGAGTCTCACGGTGGTCAATATGGCGAAGTCAGCCCCCTCACCCGAACGGCTTCGCCGTTCGACCTCTCCCCGCCGGGGAGAGGTGTGCCGAGTCGCGCCGTCGAGGCCTTCCGACCCGGCAAGACGTGGCGAGGAAAAAGAACACCTCGCCCCTGTGGGGAGAGGTCGGATTGCATAGCAATCCGGGTGAGGGGGGACATACAAAAACTTTACCGACCCAGCCATTTCTTCAGCATACCGGCGAGTGCGCCCTCGCTCCTGCCGGGCGCGGCTTTCGAGGCAGCCGCATCCTCGCGCGGAGCATCCTCCGCCTGACGCGATACCGGGGCGGAATCGCCAGTGCGCATCGCGATCTCGTTCATGGCGCGCGGGCCGTCGCCCGACACCAGCGCCGGCGTCGCGGCCGCTATTGCGTCAAGCAGCGTCTCGACCCACTCGCGGTCTGCCTTGACGAAATCGCCCAACACGTGCCGCTGCACGAGTTCCTTCACGCCGGGATGGCCGATGCCGATACGCAGGCGTTGGTACTCATTGCCGATATGGGCGCTGATCGACCTGAGCCCGTTATGCCCCGCGTTGCCGCCGCCCTTCTTGATGCGGACCTTGCCTGGCGCGAGATCGATCTCGTCATGCATGACGATCACGTCCTGCGTCTCGGCCTTGTAGAAACGCAAAACCTCGCCGACCGCGCGGCCGGATTCGTT
>JBKJVQ010000228.1:0-3008 GCA_046717125.1 Methyloligellaceae bacterium | reverse complement strand
GCGCCGGCCACAACTCGATCGTATCGCCCCGTACACGGAACGATCCGCGAATGAAATTGGCGTCGTTGCGCCGGTACTGCAGCGCGACCAGATCGGCGATGAGCTGGCGCTGGGGCGCTTTGTCGCCGCGCTTCAGGCTCAGCGTCATGGCCATGTAGGTCTCGACCGAGCCGATACCGTAGATGCAGGACACCGAGGCGACGATGATGACGTCGTCGCGTTCGAGCAGCGCGCGCGTAGCGGCATGGCGCATGCGGTCGATCTGCTCGTTGATCGACGAGTCCTTCTCGATATATGTGTCCGTACGCGGAACATACGCCTCGGGCTGGTAGTAGTCGTAGTAGGAGACGAAATACTCGACCGCGTTATTCGGAAAGAAGCTGCTGAACTCGCCGTAGAGCTGCGCCGCCAGCGTCTTGTTCGGTGCGAGGATCAGGGCCGGTCGCTGCGTCGCCTCGATCACTTTCGCCATGGTGAAGGTCTTGCCGGAGCCGGTGACGCCCAGCAGCACCTGGTCGCGCTCGAGCGCCTCCACGCCCGCCACCAGTTCGGTGATCGCGGCCGGCTGATCGCCCTTCGGGATTAGGTCGGATTCGAGACTGAAGGCGATACCGCCTTCGCTTTTGTCGGGGCGCGGCGGCCGCGCCGGCATGAACATCGGCATCGGCGCGCCCGAGACGAGCGGGTGGCCCATGATGAGCGGCTGCGGCGTCTCGCCGAAACCGAGCGGGCGCGGCGAACCGGCGGGCAGGCCATATTCGCCGGGCGGCGCCGCGCCGCGCGGCTCGGCTCGGCTGCCGAACATGTTGGGTCTGGATCGGGGCATAGGGCCAATATGGCGGCTGGAGCGGGAGTAGGAAAGGGCGGTAAGAATGCCGCAACGCAGTTCCAATCAGCGATGACCATTCAGATGTCGCGAAAACCGAAAAGCCCGGCCGACATGCCGCGCGACAAAGGACGAAGACGCCCGCGCAGATGCGCGTCCGAAGACAGAGCCTTTCTGCGCTTCCTGGAGACGACGCTGAGCGACTGGGAATCGGCGGAGGACAGAGCGGCCTTCGATGATCTCTAGCGCTGAGCCGCTTATCCCCGCCGGCAATCGCTGCTAATTTGTGGTCGGGGTCGTAGAGGAGCGCACCATGCGCTGGGGCAAGATTTTCGGCATCGCGGCGCTTACGGTAGCCGGGCTGCTCGCCTGGTCGTCGACCTATGTCTGGATGGGTTGCAAGCCCGAGTCGGGGTTCGCTGCGCAGGCGTTCCGCTTCGCCGTTCCCGAGATGCCGCCGCTCATGCGCGCCGCGGCGGAGGCGACGCCGGGCTATAAGCGGCAGGCCGGCAGCGGCACGCTGGCCTACATGGCGCATATTCCCGACCTCGCCGAAGAGGATTTCGCACGCTTCCTGAACCGCAATCCCGGCGGCGCCTTTCCGTATTTCGCCGAGGTCCGGAGTTTCTGGGCCAGCTATTGCGGCGTGAACCGAAATCTGGCGGAGGGATTCCTGCCGCATTGGCCGGCGCATGTGCGCATCTATCTCGTCGGCCTTGCGCATTCCGCCGAGTTCGGCCTGAGGGGCCTGGTCCATCTGGCGACCGGCCGCCATCTCGGGCCGACTGGATTGTTTGGCATTGCGGCGGGCGCTGTCGATACGCGGAACGACGCGGCGTCGCCGGGCGACCAAGTCCATGCGATTGTCGACGGACGCCCGAAGGACGAGCCCTATGCGCGAATGATAAGTCGTGAGGGAAGCGTCGAGCTGGTCGCGCTCCCCTCGGGACGGGGGCTGCAGACGGCGCTGCGGTCTCTGGCGGCGACCCCGACCCGCGTCCTCGACATGGCCGGAAACGACATGGTGCTGCTGACGGCCCTGGTTCCGGCCGGCTGGGACGGCACGCGTCCCGCGCCCGGGCTGTTCGCCAACGACGTCCCCGGCGGAAGGTTGGTGCGGATGGGAATGATGGTCCCGGCCAGTCAGATCCTGGCGAATATCCGCGTCATCGAAGCGTCCGGCGGAGCCATCGAGGCGGTTTATCCTTAGTATTGCTCCCTGGAATGCGGGGAGGTTCGACACAGAGATTCGCGCGGCATGGCGCGCGCGGGCAGCAATACCCATTTCTTTGCCGTGCGTGAGGACGCGCATTGCAGAGGAGGCGACCCCATGAACGAGCAGGACAGGCAGGCGATCGAGCAGTTGTTTCAGCGGCTGACCGACGTCGAAAAAACCGCAGCGCCGCGCGATGCGGAATCCGAGGCGCTCATCGGCGACTTCATCCAGCGCCGGCCGCAGGCTGCCTATTACATGGCGCAGACCATCATCGTGCAGCAGAAGGCGCTGGAAGAGGCCGAGCGCCGGCCGCAGGCATCGGATGGCTACGATTCCGTCGACAATCGGCAGGAAGACGATTTCACGTCCGACCGGATGCGCAGCTCAGGGTCCGGCGTACCGCAGAGCGGCAAGCGGTTTCCGGTGCCTTCCATGGCGGACGACCGGCAGGCGCAGGCTGCGCAATCCGGCGGCGGCGGATTCCTCGCCGGCGCGGCGCAGACGGCGGTCGGCGTGGCAGGTGGCTTGCTGCTGGGCAGTGCGATCGGCAGCATGCTGGGGATGGGCGGAGCGCAGCCGGCACAGGCAGCCGAGCCGGCCGAGAAGGCCGAACCGCAGCAGGAAACGCCTCAGGAGGAGACCGAGATGGCCGATGCCGGCGCCGACAGCGGCGGCGAAGGCGGCGGTTTCTGGGATTCGCTGTTCGGCGGAGGCGGCGACGCCGGGGATTTAGGCAGCGGCGATTTCTAGAGCATCATCCAGAAAAGTGGACGACCGATTTTCTGAAAAGATGATGCTAGGTCAAAGACTAAAGCGCAATCTCGAAGTGGATTGCGCTTTAGCCGTCGCGTTCGCCGATCACGCCGTCCCTTCGAACGCCGCCAGCCCTTCGGCCCAGTAGTCGGCCACGAGCGGTTCGCCGAGCAGATAGGATTCGGCCGGCGTATCGGCGCGATCGGTCGCCTC
>JBKJVQ010000227.1:0-5404 GCA_046717125.1 Methyloligellaceae bacterium | reverse complement strand
GCGCTCGGCGGCGAGATCGACGATCACCGAGCCAGGCTTCATGCTTTCGATCATGGCGCGTGAAATAAGCTTTGGCGCGGCGCGGCCTGGGATCAGCGCCGTGGTGATGACGATGTCCTGATTCTTGACGTGCTCGGCGACAAGCTCAGCCTGCTTCTTCTTGTAGGCGTCGGACATCTCCTTGGCGTAGCCGGCCGCGGTCTCGGCCTGCTTGAACTCCTCGTCCTCGACGGCGATGAATTTGGCGCCGAGCGAGGCCACCTGCTCCTTGACGGCCGGGCGCACGTCGGTCGCGGTGACGATGGCACCGAGGCGGCGCGCCGTGGCGATGGCCTGTAAGCCGGCAACGCCCACCCCCATGACGAAGACGCGCGCAGCGGGCACCGTGCCCGCCGCCGTCATCATCATCGGCAGCGCGCGCTCGAAGGCCGCCGCCGCATCGACCACCGCCTTGTAACCCGCAAGATTCGATTGCGACGACAGCACGTCCATGCTCTGCGCCCGGGAGATGCGCGGCATCAGCTCCATGGCGAACAGCGCAACACCGGACTTGGCGAGCGCATCGAGGCCGTCGGCATCGGAGAAAGGATCGAGCATGCCGATCAGGGCCGCGCCCTTCTTCATGGCTTTGACCACCGCGGGCTGAGGCCGCCTGACGGTGAGCACGATGTCGGCATCGGCAACCGCATCGGCGTCGGTCTTGGCGATCTTGGCGCCTGCGGCGCTGTAATCCTGATCGGAGAAGTGGGATCTCTCACCTGCGCCCGAACGCACGGTGACGCTGGCACCCGCTTTGACCAGCTTCTTGACGGTCTCGGGCGTCAGCCCGATGCGCTGCTCGTCCTCTCCTTCGGCGGGCACCCCAATCGCGATCATCGTGGCTCCGTGGCTCGCCCAAACGCAGGCGTCAGGTGTCAAATGTGATAGGCGGTAGACGATCCTCCTGCGAGATACAGTTCAGTGCTTTCTGATGCTTGACCCTGTGACATGCTTGACATCGTCCCGCGCGACGTCAATGCGGTCTCGTGATACTAGCGGCAGTCAAGACTCTCGACGAGATCTTAGATTTTGCAAGCTATTTACTTATTGGCAAAACCAGTTCGGCGTGCCCATGGGCAGAAGATCCGCGTGTTGTCAACCAAGGTGGTGGCCGATATGGTGGAGCCAATTGAGGTCCCTGCCACAAATAGCATCGACCGTGCGCAAGCTGGGTAGCTTATCAACTGAACCAAACCGGGAGGAGACCATGACCGAGAAACAGACCTTCGAGATCCCTCAGCAACTGCGTGAGCTTGCGGAAAAGAATGTTGAACAAGCGCGGACAGCTTACGGTCAATTCATGGATGCCATGGCACAGGCTGTGAGTGCATGGTCATCAGCTTCCTCAGGCACGGTGACCTCCGGGTTTAAAACCGCTCAGGAGAGGGCGATTCAATTCGCGAAGGAAAACGCCGAGGCCGGCTTCGCGTTAGCTAACGAGTTGACCAAAGCTAAAGATCTGCAGGACCTCCTGAGACTGCAGAGCAGTTTTGCCCAGAAACAGATGCAGTCCTACGCTCGGCAAGCGCAAGAGCTTGGCCGGCTCATGGCCGAGGCCACCCGCAGCGCGATGCCTAAGAGCTAAGCACGCCGATCCCCAGGCGACGGCGGAGCAATGGAGTAAGCTCTATAAGAGTTTCCCTTCCTTCTAGCAGGCTTTACGATGGCAGCTATGTTGGGCATGTCGCTCGCTACCGCATCGGTGCCTGCGCTTGCAGGCGAACCTTCCGCAGGTCCGGCCCCTGCCGCAGAAGCTCCAGCGAGCGGTGCACCGAGCGCAACACCGGCGCCTGCCGGGGCGGCTCCCGCTGCAGGTAGTGGCGCGCGGCTCCGGGCGGGGGCGCTACACCCGCTGGCGGCCCCATGCTTGGCCCTGCCACGCCGCCCTTGAAACTCGTCGCCAGCACCCCGAAGGGAGAGCTGAAAATCCTTACAACGCCAATATCGCTGCGATCGCTGAGGAGGGTCACCACCGATACCTCTCCGCCGGTTGCAATGGCTGTCACGGCGGAGGCGGCATGCGTCCCCCTCTCACGAACGACACATGGGTTTACGGCAGCCACGACGACACGCTTTTCCGCCTGATCGCGCTCGCACCGACGGCCTGGTAAAAGCTGGCTATAGCCGGGTGAAGCACGAAGTCGTGACCGGGCCGATGCCGCCCTTCGGCGGCATCATGAAGACGAGCGATGACCTCTAGAGTCGGTCGTGAACCCGAGCTCCCTCAAGCCTGCTGCAGCACCAGCCGCCGCAATAGCCGACCCATGCTCAAATGCGATCTTGCCGATCATCACGAGCAAGCAATCCTTCGGGATAGAGACAAGGCAAAGGAAACCTCGTCGCCGGGTGTGCGAGTTGGGGATCAACCCGCCGAATGAAGCGCTATACTGGTTCAGATGTTCTGTAATGCTGGGTGTTCCGCAATGGATAGGAAGAAAACGTCCCACGATACCGCGGTGAGGCAGAAGCGGCCGAGATCGTCGGATTTGCGACAATCCGGAGCAGCGATGACTAAGCGACCGGACGGACCGGCGGAAGCGGACCCCGTCGCACCCGCTCCCACGCGGCGTCGCTCCGCAAAGATCGGCATGTCGCGGGCGGGCGAAAAAAAGGCGACGGAGGCGGTGCTCCGTCATGGCGCTAGTCCCGAACTGCTGCCCGAGATGGTCGACCAGCTGTGGCGGGCCAACCCTCTCCACCGGCTACTGCCGATCTCATGGGGCGAGATCACGCGGGCTCTTATGACGCTCTCAGCCCGATCAACGGCGGATCCGGTCCACGCAACGACGGCGGCCGCCAATTTGGGTCTGACGATGTGGCGAGAAGCGGCGGAGATCTGGATTGGCACCGTGGCGCCCTGGTGGGGACTCGCACCGGTCGCACCGGCCAGGCCGGAAGGCGCCGAGGCCGACCGGCGCTTCGACGCTCCGGAATGGGAGCAGCACCCCTTCTTTCGGCTGCTGAAGCAGAGCTATCTTGCTCTTTCTAAACAGCTTCTCGAGGAAGCCGAGCGGCAGGCGGTCGATCCCGACGAACGGCAGCGGCTTGTCTTTCATCTCCGTCAGTTCCTCGACGCGATAAGCCCCACCGCGTTTCTGCCGACCAATCCCGCGGCAGTTCGCAGGGCATGGGAGACGGGCGGCGCCAGCGTCGCCGCAGGGCTCCGCAATCTGTTGGACGATCTCCGCCAGGGCCAGCTCAGCATGACAGACACCGCAGCGTTCGCGCCGGGCAAGAACCTCGCCAAGACCCCAGGCAAGGTCGTCTACCGCAACCGCCTCATCGAGCTCATCCATTACGCGCCGATGACGGCGCAGACCTACGCCGTGCCCCTGCTGTTCATTCCGCCATGGATTAACAAGTTCTATGTCCTCGATCTGCAGCCGAAAAACAGTCTTGTCCGCTTCCTGCTCGAGCAAGGCTTCTCGGTATTCATGATCAGCTGGAAGAACCCGGATGCTTCGATGGAGGCCATCACCTTCGAGGATTACATGACCGACGGCCCGCTCGCCGCGAGCGACGTCGTGCGCGAGATCACGGGCGCCGAGCGCATCAACCCAGTCGGCTACTGCATCGGCGGAACGCTGCTGGCGATGACGCTGGCCTATTTGGCGGCGCAGCGCGACGAGCGCTTCGGTGCGGCCACGTTCATGGTATCGCTGTTGGACTTTTCCGAGGTCGGCGACACGGCGGTGTTCATCGACGAGCCGCAGATCGCCTACATGGAGCAGCAGATGCTCGAGCGCGGCTATCTCGACAGCCGCCGCATGTCGGACATGTTCAACCTGCTGCGCGCGAATGACCTGATCTGGAACACGGTGATCAACAATTACCTGATGGGGAACAAGCCGCCCGCGTTCGATCTCCTGTACTGGAACAACGACGGTACCCGGATGGCCCGGGCGGCGCACAGCTTCTATCTCCGCAACACGTACCTCGAGAACAACCTGATCACGCCGGGCAAGATCTCGTTGCTCGGGCAGCCGATCGATCTGCGCCGCATTCACCAGGACATTTACGCGGTGGGCGCCGAGAAGGACCACATCGTGCCCTGGCGCTCGGTCTGGCGGATCGCACCGCTGACAAGCGCGCAGACCCGCTTCGTACTGACTGCGAGCGGGCACATCGCCGGCGTGATCAATCCACCGTCCAAAGGCAAAGGCGGGTATTGGACGAACGACATCCTCTCAGCGCCAACGACCGCCGATGCCTGGCTGGCCGGCGCGCGAGAGCATGGCGGCAGCTGGTGGACCGATTGGACCGGTTGGCTCGGGGCACGGTCCGGAGAGAAAATACCCGAGTCTCCCGTCGGAAGTGCTGCCCACCCCCCGATCGGTGACGCGCCGGGAATCTACGTCCTGGAAAGATAGGCAGGTGCACTCTGCGAGCTAACCGGCGTTCGCGCCGCGCCGACGATGACAATATCTTCGTCTTTCATGAGTTCTCCACTGACCTGCCAAAGCCGATACCATAACTGAGTTCCCCCGCGAGCGTCGAGGACCAGACCTATATCTGCTATGGGGGCCACCAGCCTTTGGAATTTTGGACTGAGGTGTCGCAAGCTAATCAAAAATGCCAACCCCCAAGGGGCGACTCCCAGGTCTTCAGAAAGGGAAGCGCATCTTCCTGGCTATGTGCGGGAAAAATTGATGCTCCCTCGCGCTTGGCCTTTGTGAGAGAAACCACCAAATTCGTCGGCTTCATAAACTCGGTGCCAACAATAATTATAGCGTACATACCGACCTTCGCGCATTTCAAGCCAATAGATGGTTCGCTTCACGCGGCGAAGTAAATACGTACCGCGTCTCTTCGAGCCTTCGTGCCACACTAGATAGACGGCTCTTGCGCCATCCTCGCCCCAATGCTTTCTGCCAAGCATTATAGGAGCGGGAGTGCGGGCGGCGCGACAGGCCGTCAAGATCCGAAAAGACCCGAGGTCGTCATCGCAAAGGACGACTACGAGCTCTATCGCCGCAAACAGCCGGGCTTCCTTCAGGTGCTGACCGGTCAGCTCGTGACTAAGCAGATCTGCTCGGCTCTGAGAAAGCCGGCATCGCCGTGACCGTAATCGCGTCGTTGGCGCGGTCCTGCGGTTCATGACCGACTCGCCGGTGATGAAGACCAGATGAGCGTTTGGCCGCAAGACTCGCGCAGTGTCGGCCATTCGTCCCACTGGACCTTTTCCTCCTTCGTCATCGGGCCTGTGATCCGGACCCCGCCGGTCTTCATGTCAATGACGATGCTCGGCCCGCTCGCCCCCCATTAGCGCGGCCACCACGCTTGGATTAAAAGAATCATCGCAAACTAGCCCGTGTGGTCCGAGTTGCCAGATGTCGCCGGCATTGCAGCGGGAAGGACCGTCCTG
>JBKJVQ010000226.1:0-5356 GCA_046717125.1 Methyloligellaceae bacterium | reverse complement strand
GGATGGGCATTCGCCCGACGGTACGCGGCGTCGCCATGAACCCGGTCGACCACCCGCATGGCGGCGGCGAAGGCCGCACCTCCGGCGGCCGTCATCCTGTTTCCCCATGGGGCAAGCCGACCAAAGGCAAAAAGACGCGCAGCAACAAGGCGAGCGACAAGTTCATCCTGCGCAGCCGTCACCTGAAGCGCAAGAAGGGATAAGGACGTGTCGAGATCGGTTTGGAAGGGCCCGTTTGTAGACGGGTACATCCTGCAGAAGGCTGAAAAGGCGCGCGGCGGAAGCTCGAACGCGGCGATCAAGATTTGGTCGCGACGCTCTACCATCCTGCCGCAGTTCGTCGGCCTGACCTTTGCCGTCCATAACGGCCAGAAGCATATCCCGGTCTCGGTGACCGAGGACATGGTGGGCCACAAATTTGGCGAGTTCTCGCCGACGCGCACCTTCTACGGCCACTCGGCCGACAAGAAGGCGAAGAGGAAATAGTGATGGGCAAGCCCAAGCGCGAGCGCGCGCTTCCCGATACCGAGGCAAAGGCCGTGACGCGGCTCCTGCGCATCAGCCCGCAGAAGCTCAATCTCGTTGCCCAGTCGATCCGCGGCAAGAAGGTGGACCGCGCGTTGGCGGACTTGACCTTCTCGCGCAAGCGCATCGCCGCCGACGTGAAGAAGGCACTGACCTCGGCGATCGCGAACGCCGAAAACAATCACGACCTCGATGTCGACCAGCTCGTCGTCAAGGAGGCATTCGTGGGCAAGGGCCTGGTGATGAAGCGTATGAAGCCGCGGGCGCGCGGGCGGTCGGCGCGCATCCTCAAGCCATTCGCCCAGCTCACAGTCATTGTCCGACAGGTCGAGGAGACCGCATAAGACATGGGACAGAAGGTCAATCCGATCGGGCTGAGGCTCGGCGTCAACCGAACCTGGGATTCGCGCTGGTTCTCGGACAAGCGCGAGTACAGCCAGTTGCTGCATGAAGACCTGAAGATGCGCGAGCACATCCTCAAGTCGAAGAAGCAGGGCGGCATTTCCAAGGTCGTGATCGAGCGCCCGCACAAGAAGTGCCGGGTGACGGTGCACACGGCGCGCCCTGGCATCCTGATCGGCAAGAAGGGTCAGGACATCGAGACGCTGCGCAGGGAGCTGGCGAGAATGACCGCCAGCGACGTGCATCTGAACATCGTCGAAGTGCGCAAGCCCGAGCTCGACGCGACGCTTGTCGCCGAGGGCATCGCGCAGCAGCTCGAACGCCGCATCGCCTTCCGCCGCGCCATGAAGCGCGCAGTGCAATCTTCGATGCGCATGGGCGCGCTCGGGATCCGCATCAATTGCAGCGGGCGTCTGGGCGGTTCTGAAATCGCGCGCATGGAGTGGTACCGCGAAGGCCGCGTGCCGCTTCACACACTGCGCGCCGACATCGATTACGGCACGGCTCTCGGCCGCACCGCCTACGGCATCATCGGCATCAAGGTCTGGATCTTCAAAGGCGAGATCATGGAGCACGACCCGATGGCGCAGGAGAGGCGCGCCCTCGAAGGTCAGGAAGGCGGCCGTTCGCGAGACCGTCGCGATGGGCCTGGAGCTTAAGTTATGCTGCAGCCGAAACGCACAAAATTCAGGAAGGCCCATAAGGGCCGTATCAAGGGCGCAGCGACAGCCGGTGCCAAACTCAGCTTTGGCTCGTACGGGTTGAAGGCGCAGGAGCCCGCGCGCGTGACCGCCCGCCAAATCGAGGCGGCGCGCCGCGCCATGACCCGCGCCATGAAGCGCGCCGGCCGCGTGTGGATCCGCATTTCCCGGACCTGCCGGTGTCGAAGAAGCCGACGGAAGTGCGCATGGGCAAGGGCAAGGGGACGCCGGAATTCTGGGCGGCGCGCGTGCGTCCCGGCCGCATCATGTTCGAGATCGACGGGGTTGGCGATGCGATCGCGCGCGAGGCGCTTCGCCTCGGTGCTGCGAAGCTGCCGATCAGGACGCGTGTGATCGCGCGTCTGGGCGAGGTGGGCTGAGATGAGCAGAAAGACGATCAAGGAAATGACGCCGGACCAGCGAGGCAACGAATTGGCAAAGCTGAAGAGGGAGCAGTTCAATCTGCGCTTCCAGGCGGCAACCGGTCAGCTCGAGAACACTGCGCGTGTGCGCGAGATCAGGCGGGACATCGCCCGCATACAGACATTTGCCCGGGCGCATGAGCGCTCGGCCAAGCAAGGCTAGGACACATGCCGAAGAGAATTCTCCAGGGCGTCGTGGTGAGCGACAAGAACGACAAGACCGTCGTCGTCCGCGTCGAGCGCCGCTTCACGCATCCGCTGCTCAAGAAGACGGTGCGGCGGACGAAGAAATATCATGCGCATGACGAGGCGAACGCGGCCAAGGAAGGCGACATCGTGCGCATCCAGGAATGCGCGCCCCTGTCACGTCAGAAGAAATGGGTGCTGCTGACCGGTGAAGCCGGGGTGGCGAAGAGTTAAATGCCACGCACGGAACGCCGTGCGGTTGAAGAAGAAGGGCGAAAGCCATGATCCAGATGCAAACCAACCTCGACGTCGCCGACAATTCCGGCGCGCGGCGGGTGCAGTGCATCAAGGTGCTGGGCGGCTCCAAGCGGAAATACGCCTCGATCGGCGACACGATCGTGGTGTCCGTGAAGGAGGCGATCCCGCGCGGCCGCGTGAAGAAAGGCCAGGTGATGAAGGCGATCGTCGTGCGCACCGCCAAGGGCGTGCGCCGTCAGGACGGCAGCCTGATCCGCTTCGACCGTAACGCGGCAGTCCTGATCAACAACCAGGGCGAGCCGGTCGGTACGCGCATCTTTGGCCCGGTGACGCGCGAGCTGCGCGCCAAAAAGCATATGAAGATCGTCAGCCTGGCGCCGGAGGTCCTCTAGATGGCGGACAAGCTGAAAATCCGGAAGGGCGACCGGGTCGTCGTCATTTCCGGCAAGGACAAGGGCAAGAAGGGCCAGATCCTGAAGATGCTGCGCGGCGAAAGCCGGGCCATCGTCCAGGGCGTCAACATGATGCGCAAGCACCAGAAGCAGACGCCCAGTCAGGAGAGCGGAATCATCGCCAAGGAAGCGCCCATCCACATTTCGAACATCGCGCTCGAAGACCCGAAGGACGGGTCGCCGACGCGCGTCGGATTCAAGTTTCTGAACGATGGGCGCAAAGTGCGGATCGCGCGGCGCTCGGGAGAGAGCATCGATGGCTGATGAGATTTACGTCGCGAGGCTGCGCAAGCATTACGACGACGTCGTGCGTGCCGACCTGACCAAGGAATTCGCATACAAGAGCCCGATGCAGGTCCCGCGCCTGGACAAGATCGTCATCAACATGGGTCTCGGCGAGGGTGTCGGCGACTCGAAGAAGGTGAATGCGGCGGCGGGCGAACTCGGCATGATCGCAGGTCAGAAGCCCGTGATCACCAAGGCGAAGACATCGATCGCCGGCTTCAAGTTGCGTGAGGGTATGTCGGTCGGCGCCAAGGTGACCTTGCGCAAGACGCGCATGTACGAATTCCTCGACAGGCTCGTGAATATCGCGCTTCCGCGGGTGCGCGATTTCCGCGGTCTGAACCCGAAAAGCTTTGACGGCCGAGGCAATTACGCGCTCGGCATCAAGGAGCACATCATCTTCCCCGAGATCGATTACGACAAGGTCGATCAGGTGGTTGGCATGGACATCATCGTATGCACGACGGCGCGCTCGGACGACGAGGCGCGCGCTCTGCTGCGCGGTTTTAATTTCCCGTTCCGCACCACTTAAGCGGTTCGAAAGGACGACAATGGCCAAGACGAGCATGATCGAGAAGAACGACCACCGCCGCGAGTTGGCGAAGAAATTCAGTGGCCGCCGTTCGCGGCTCAAGGAGATCGCCAATGACAAGCGTCTCCCCGCCGAGGAGCGCTTTGCAGCGCGCCTGAAACTGGCGGCGCTTCCGCGCAACTCGTCGCCGACACGCATCCGCAACCGCTGCGCCATCTCGGGCCGGCCGCGCGCTTTTTATCGCAAGCTGGAGATGTCGCGCATCGCGCTGCGCGATCTCGCCTCGGCGGGACTCATTCCCGGCATGGTCAAGTCGAGCTGGTAGGGACAGATCTCAGATGAACGTCAACGATCCTCTCGGCGATATGCTGACCCGGATTCGGAACGCGCAGATGCGCCGGAAGAATAAGGTTTCGACGCCTGCGTCGAAACTGCGCGGTCATGTCCTCGACGTGCTTGTCGAGGAAGGCTATATCCGCGGCTATTCGCGCGCCGATTATGACAGCGGCCGCGCCGAGTTCGACATCGAGCTGAAATATTTCGACGGCGAGCCGGTCATCAAGGACATCAAGCGCGTGTCCAAGCCGGGCCGCCGCGTCTACTCATCCGTCAGCGACTTGCCGATGGTGAAGAACGGTCTTGGCGTCGCGATCCTGTCGACGCCCAAGGGCGTGATGTCGGACTCACGCGCTCGCGCCGAAAATGTCGGTGGCGAAGTCCTGTGCAACATATTCTAGAGGTTTGATCCAATGTCGCGGATCGGGAAGAAGCCAGTCGCAGTGCCCAAGGGCGTCACCGCGAATGTCGCCGGCCAGAAGGTCTCGATGAAGGGACCCAAGGGCGAACTGTCGGTCGTGCTCGTGGAAGAAGTCCTCGCCAAGATGGGCGACGACGGCATCGAGATCGCCCCGCGAGACGAGTCCAAACGTGCCCGCGCCATGTGGGGCATGTCGCGCACGCTGGTCTCGAATATCGCCAGCGGAGTCACGGACGGGTTCTCGAAAACGCTGGAGATCACGGGCGTGGGCTACCGTGCGGCGCTACAGGGCAAGAATCTGCAGCTGCAGCTGGGTTTCAGCCACGACGTTCTCTATCCGATCCCGGACGGCATCCAGATCCAGGTGACGAAGCCGACCGAGCTTATCGTTTCGGGGATCGAGAAGCAGAAGGTCGGGCAGGTCGCAGCCGAAATCCGGCGGTACCGGCCGCCCGAACCCTACAAGGGCAAAGGCGTGCGCTATCAGGGTGAATTCATCCAGCGCAAGGAAGGCAAGAAGAAGTAGCCATGGTCGCGATCAACACATCATCGGCGCGCCGCAAGGCGCGGGTGCGCAAGCGCCTCCGCGCGGCGCAGGTGAAAAGCGGGCGGCCACGCCTGTCCGTGCATCGTTCGTCGAAGCACATCTACGCGCAGATCATCGACGATCGTGAGGCGAAGACGATCGCATCGGCGTCGAGCCGCGATGCGTCGCTCAAGCTCGGCAAGGGCTGCGACGTCGCCGCCGCCGAGGCCGTGGGCAAGGCGATCGCCGCCGCCGCCACAAAGGCCGGTGTCACCGACGTGATCTTCGATCGAGGCGGATACATCTATCA
>JBKJVQ010000225.1:0-4744 GCA_046717125.1 Methyloligellaceae bacterium | reverse complement strand
TAAGAGCTCCAAAAGCAATTTCAGAAGCGTTATTATCTGGTAACGTTTTTATGGTTGAGCTTGGAGAAATATGTCCGAATAAAAAAAGTAGTCCCACAATTATATAGAGCATAAGTATAAATCCTATAATTATAGGAACAAAATCCAGTTTATGAAGGAACCGCCATCTTGGAACAGCCCCTTCCAAGATTCTTCAGAATATCTCTACCTACACTGTCTACTTTGTCAGCGTCTCAGGAAACCATTACAAAAACTAGGGGTTTCCGTGAAAATGTTATCTCAGTGTAGATATCTTTTGAACAACAATCAATAAAAAAAAATTGTACACGGTTAGACTTGTTGTTTTATAAGCGAACTACCTCATCAATTGAATATTCTCGCATCATTTGATCAGCAAATTTAACAGTGCACGTTGGCTGTTCTCCATTCTTTTCGATCAATTCAGCAAGTTTGTCAGTGTTTCGCCGTTTACCGCAAATGCTGATGCTGACAGGCTAGGTATATAGCTAGCGTTCACGGTCATCCTCTCTCAAGTTCGTCGCCTTCTGGACGGGTAGCCAGAGTTGCAGCGCCTATCTCAAGGATTGTGATGCAATTCAAGACTGAAGCGGAACACCAGTTATTGCCATAGGAACAAAATAAGAACATTATTTCATTGGGGACAAACTCGGTCAGGCGGGGACAAAGCGGAGCACCGCCTTGCCGGGGTATCCGAATCCCGTTCTGACTCGGCGTATAATGCGAACAGAGACATCGAACGAATTGGCACGGCCAGCACACGCGCCCTTCGTGCATCTGCGCACCCATTCCGCCTATTCCCTGCTGGAAGGGGCGCTGCACATCCCGAAGCTTGCGGCTCTGGCGCAGGCCGATTCCATGCCGGCGCTGGCGCTCACCGACACGAACAATCTCTTCGGCGCGCTGGAGTTTTCCGAGGCGCTCGCCAAGGCCGGTATCCAGCCGATTATCGGCTGCACGGTCGCGGTTGCATTCGCCGACGGCCGGTCTCCGCGCCGTGCGCCGGATGCGCCCGCCGAGCGGCCGCCGCGGATCGCGCTGCTCGCCAAGGATGAGCGCGGCTACGCCAATCTCATGCGGCTGTCGTTGCTCGTGTTCGAACGGGCGAGCGAAAGCCATGTCGCCGCCGTCGGCACGGACGATCTGGCCGCCCATGCGGAAGGGCTGATCGCGCTCACCGGTGGACCCGAGGGCCCGATCGATACGCTGATGGCGTGCGGCCAGACCGATGCCGCCCGCATGCGCATCGAATGGATGGCGCAAATCTTCGGCGACCGGCTCTATGTCGAGCTGCAGCGGGTCGGCGCGCCGAACGAGGCGCTGGTCGAACCTCTACTGATCGCGGCGGCCTATGCGCTCGGCCTGCCGCTGGTCGCGACCAACGAGGCCTATTTCGCCGTCGCGGAAGATCATGACGCGCATGATGCGCTGCTCTGCATCGCTGAGGGCAGCTATGTCTCGGTCGAGCGCCGCCGCAGGCTGACGCCCGAAAACCGGTTCAAGCCAGCGGCGGAGATGGCGGCGCTGTTCGCCGATCTGCCGGAGGCGCTGGCCAACACGCTCGAAATCGCGCAGCGCTGCGCCTACCGGCCGCCGACGCGCAAGCCGATCCTGCCGCAATATATCGCGGCCGCAGGTGGTGGAGCGGCGGAAGAAGCGACCGAGTTGCGGCGGCAGGCGGTCGAGGGCCTGGCGCTGCGTCTGGCGGCGGCGGGGCCGGCGGATGGGTTTGCACGCGAGGAATACGAGCAACGCCTCGACTTCGAGCTCGGCGTCATTACGCGCATGAATTATCAGGGCTATTTCCTGATCGTCTCAGACTTCATCAAATGGACCAAGGGGCAGGGCATCCCGGTCGGGCCGGGCCGCGGCTCCGGCGCGGGCTCGCTCGTCGCCTGGGCGCTGACGATCACCGACCTCGATCCGATCCGCTTCGGGTTGCTGTTCGAGCGCTTCCTCAATCCCGAACGCGTGTCGATGCCCGATTTCGACATCGATTTCTGCCAGGACCGGCGCGACGAGGTGATCCGCTATGTCGCGAACCGCTACGGCGCGGATCGCGTGGCGCAGATCATCACCTTCGGCAAGCTGCAGGCGCGGGCTGTGCTGCGCGATGTCGGCCGTGTGCTGGGCATGAGTTATGGGCAGGTCGACCGGCTCTGCAAGATGGTGCCGAACAATCCGGCGAACCCGGTCACGCTGCCGCAGGCGATCGCCGGCGAGCCGCGCCTGCGCGAGGCGCGCGACCAGGACGAGGGCATCGCGCGTCTGCTCGATATCGGCCAGAAACTCGAAGGGCTCTACCGGCACGCCTCGACGCATGCCGCGGGCGTCGTGATCGCCGACCGGCCGCTGCTCGATCTCGTGCCGCTCTATCACGATCCGCGATCGACCCTCCCGACGACGCAGTTCAACATGAAATGGGTCGAGGCCGCCGGGCTCGTGAAGTTCGATTTTCTCGGTCTGAAGACGCTGACCGTGATCGATGTCGCGCGGCGGCTGATCGAGGAAGGCGGAGGCTCATTCGACGCAGCCGCGCTGCCGCTCGACGATCCGGCTTCCTATGCGCTGATGTCGCGCGGCGATACGGTCGGCGTGTTTCAGCTCGAAGGTTCGGGCATGCGCGATACGCTGCGCAAGCTGAAGCCGGATCGGTTCGAGGACATCATCGCCATCGTCGCGCTGTATCGCCCGGGGCCGATGGACAATATCGACAGTTTCGTTGCGCGGAAGCACGGGCGCAAGCAGCCGAGCTATCCGCATCCGCTGCTGGAGCAGATCCTCTCCGCGACCTACGGCGTCATCATCTACCAGGAACAGGTGATGCAGATCGCGCAGGTGCTCTCGGGTTATTCGCTCGCGGAAGCCGATCTCCTGCGCCGCGCGATGGGCAAGAAGATCAAGAAGGAGATGGACGATCAGCGCGCGCGCTTCGTGTCGGGCGCGGTGGAGCGCGGGGTGGAGCGCGGCAAAGCGAATTTCATCTTCGATCTAGTCGCCAAGTTCGCGGGCTACGGTTTCAACAAGAGCCACGCGGCGGCTTACGCGCTGATCGCCTACCAAACCGCGTATCTCAAGGCGAACCATCCGGTCGCTTTCCTCGCGGCGTCGATGAAGCTCGACTTGGGCAATACCGACAAGCTGAACCTGTTCGCGCAGGAAGCGCGGCGCGGCGGCATCCGTGTCGCACCGCCCTGCATCAACGCCTCGCGCGGCGATTTCCGGCCCGAGGGTGGCGCGATCCGCTATTCGCTGGCGGCGCTCAAGGGCGTCGGCCGACATGCGGTCGATGCGATTGTGGCGGAGCGCGAGGCGGGCGGGGCGTACGCGGACCTCAGCGATTTTGCGACGCGGCTCAGCGCGCGCGTGCTCAATCGCAAGGCGGTCGAGACCTTGGCCGCGGCGGGCGCGTTCGACGCGCTCGAACCGCAGCGAGCGCTCGCCTTCGAGAACGCCGAGCGGCTCGCATCGTTGTCCGGCCGCCCGCAGGACGATGAGGGCATGAACGATCTGTTCGGCGGCGGGGGACGGGTCGAGCGGCGCGTGACGCTGAAGCCGCCGGAGAACCCGTGGCTGCCGATGGATGCTCTGGCGCGCGAATTCGAGGCGGTGGGTTTCTTCCTGTCGGGTCATCCGCTGGATGCTTACGAGCAGGTGCTCAGCACGCGGAATGTCGAGAGCTGGGTCGATTTCGCATTGCGGGCCAAGTCGGGCCGTGCGGCCGGCGCGCTGGCGGGAACCGTCACCCACAGGCAGGAGCGCAAGAGCAAGTCCGGCAATCGCTTCGCCTTCGCGGGCTTCAGCGATCGCTCCGGTCAATTTGAGGCGGTGATCTTCTCGGACATCCTCGCGACATCGAGCCAACTGCTGGAGCCCGGCAAGGCCGTGCTGATTCTCGTCGAGGCAGAACCCGCCGACGACAACGTCAAGGTGCGGGTGCAGTCGATCCAGTCGCTGGACGAGGTTGCGGCGAGTGTCAGCCAGAACTGGCGGCTCTACATGAGTTCCACCCGGTCGCTGCCGGCGTTGGCGGAACAGCTCGGCCGCGCCTCGAACGGCGCGTCTGGCGAGGTGCGGCTCGTGCTGCGGCTGCCGGAGCTCGGCCGCGACGTCGAGCTGATCGTGCATGATAAGGTTAGACTTGGGCCGCGCGAGGTGCAGATGATCAATGCGATCGACGGCGTGACCCGCGTCGCGGCCGGGTAGCCGCGGTTATCACTGGCTAGTGGCGGTTAAGTCCGGTTATTCGGCCACTACTCAGCTTGCCAATCACGGTCTACGCGCCGATAAGGCGCGGCATTCCACACGCCGCCAGTCAAAGGCCGGCTCATCCAAGTGATAGTAGGTCGTTCCGGTGGCGTGGGCTCATTGCCCGCGCCGGAAGCCGCGGAGGCTCAACCGGAGAAGGACCGCAGGCCCATGGCGCTGCCTACACCCAACATGCGCCAGCTTCTGGAAGCTGGCGTGCATTTCGGCCACCAGACCCATCGCTGGAACCCGAAGATGTCTCAGTTCATCTTCGGCGCCCGCAACAACATCCATATCATCGACCTCGCCCAGACCGTGCCGCTCCTGCATCAAGCGCTGGTGCAGGTCAGCGATGTCGTCGCGCGCGGCGGACGCGTTCTTTACGTCGGCACGAAGCGGCAGGCTTCGGAAGCGGTCGCGGCGGCGGCCAAGCGCAGCGCCCAGTATTACATCAACCATCGCTGGCTCGGCGGTACGC
>JBKJVQ010000224.1:0-4131 GCA_046717125.1 Methyloligellaceae bacterium | reverse complement strand
GGACATGTTCGAGGCAGGCGGCATTCCGCTGTTGATGAAGACGTTGCTCGACCACGGCTATCTGCATGGCGATTGCCTGACAGTCACCGGCCGCACGATCGCCGAGAACCTCGCGTCGGTCGCCTGGAATCCCGATCAGGACGTTGTCCACCCTGCTGACGCACCGATCACGGTGACGGGCGGCGTCGTGGGGCTCAGAGGCAGCCTCGCGCCGGACGGGGCGATCGTGAAGGTCGCCGGCATGACGAACCAGAAATTCCGCGGGCCCGCGCGCTGCTTCGATTGCGAAGAGGATGCCTTCAGGGCGGTCAGCAACCGCGACTACGCGGCCGGCGACGTGATCGTCATCCGCTACGAGGGCCCGAAAGGCGGACCCGGCATGCGCGAAATGCTGTCGACCACTGCCGCAATCTACGGGCAGGGCATGGGCGACAAGGTTGCGCTCATCACCGACGGGCGATTTTCCGGCGCCACGCGCGGCTTCTGCATAGGCCATGTCGGTCCGGAGGCGCAGCTCTGCGGACCCATCGCACTGTTGCAGGATGGCGACATGATTTCGATCGATGCCACAACCGGCGTGCTCGATCTGGAAGTTTCCGAGGCGGAATTGGGGCGAAGGCAAGGCTTTTGGAAAGCCCCGGAACCTCGCCTGCGGACAGGGGCTTTATGGAAATATGCCGATCAAGTGGGACCCGCCCGAAGAGGCGCAGTCACCCACCCCGGCGCTGCAACGGAAGTGACGTGCTATGCGGACATTTAGCGGCATCTCATTTGGCGTCATCGTCGCTGTCGGCGCGGGCTTTTTTAGCGCGCCGTTGTGGCAGAGCGACGAGAGCCGGGCTACGCAGGCCGTCCCGGGACACGCGACCCCGGAGGCCGCTCCGCGGGTCTCCGCGACCCAGGCTTACCGCGACGGCCAATCCACTCTGAAGGTGGGCAAGGTCGACGATGCGCTGCCTAAGCTCCGCTATGCTGCCGCGCGCGGCGTGCTCGGCGCACAGATTACGCTCGCCCGACATTACGCGGCGTCCGATAGGGCCGAGACATTCCGGTATTTCAGCCTGATCGCCGATCAGCACGCTGACATCGCGCCGTCGAGCCCGATCGCGCGCTATGTTGCCGAAGCGTTCGTCGCGCTTGGCGATCTCCAGAAGGATGGCGTGGCCGGGGTCGTTCCGGCCGACCGGCGGCGCGCAGCAGGGCTGTACTTCCATGCCGCCAGCTATTTCGGCTTCCCGGCAGCGCAATATCGGCTCGCGCGCATGCACATGTCGGGAGACGGCACGGCGCGGGACATTAATGTCGCCGTCAAATGGCTCGCGAATGCCGCCAAGAAGCGCCACGCTCCTTCGCAGGCGCTCCTTGGCGATATCCTGTGGCGCGGCGAATTGGTTTCCGCTCAGCCTGCGCGTGCGCTCGCACTGATGATATCGGCAAATGAGTCGCGCACAGCCGTTGCAGCGCACGAGGCTGCCGCGATCCGGCTTGGCCACGATCGCGCGCTGTCCTTGGCCACCCCCGACATCAAGCGCGAAGCCCGGGCTATCGCGGCGGTGTGGCGCGCGCAGACCTATCTCGATCTCAAGATCGATGCGGCAGACGCCGGGCTCATCGATAGCGCCTCGGTGAGGCCGATTGCAAAAGACGGGGTCTCGATAAAGGACGCGAACGCCGCGACCGTCAGCGAGACAGCGGTCCTCGCCCGCTAAACATTCAGTTCGGCCCAGACGGGAACGTGGTCTGACGGTTTCTCCCAACTCCGGGGCGCAGGATCGATCCCGGCTGTCTGTAGCCGATCCGCCGCCTGTGGCGAGAGCAGGATGTGATCGATCCGCAAGCCATGGTTCTTTTGCCAGGCGCCTGCCTGATAATCCCAGAAGCTGTATTGGCCCTGACGGTCGTCGACCGCGCGGAACGCGTCGGTAAAGCCCAGATTGACGAGTGAGCGATAAGCCGAGCGGCTTTCGGGCCGGTAGAGCGCGTCGTTCCCCCATGCAGCCGGATTGTAAACGTCAGCAGGCGTGGGGATGACGTTATAGTCCCCCGCAAGAACAAGCGGTTCCTCAAGCGCCAAAAGTGCTTTGGCATGCGCCTTCAGCCGCTGCATCCAGGCCAGCTTGTAAGCGAACTTCTCCGTGCCCACCGGATTGCCGTTTGGAAGATAGAGGCATCCGACCCGCAGCGCGCCCGACGGGACCGAAACGACGGCCTCGATGTAACGCGACTGGACGTCGTCCGGGTCGCCCGGCAGGCGCGGATTGCATTCGTCGAACGTGAGCTTGGAAAGGAGCGCGACGCCGTTGAAGCCCTTCTGACCATGGACGCTGACGTTGTAACCAAGCGCCTCGAACGCCTCCGATGGGAAGGCCTCGTCTACGCATTTGATTTCTTGGAGCAGGGCGATGTCCGGGGCGGCGTCCGACAGCCAGCGCAGCGCCACATCCTGCCGCGCCTTGATGCCGTTGATGTTCCAGGTGGCGATTTTCATGATGCCCCATATTCGTCATTGCGTGCGCAGTGAAGCAATCCAGATCGCGCAGTGCTGGATTGCTTCGGCCCTTGCGGCCTCGCAATGATGGCTAGAGCGAGAAGGACGTGCCGCAGCCGCAGGACGCGGTCGCGTTCGGATTGCGGACCTGAAACCGCTGGCCCATCAGATCGTCGACGAAATCGAGCTCGCTACCCGCCAGATACTCCGCCGAGATCGAGTCGACCAACACCGTCGCTCCGTCCTGCTGGATGACGATATCGTCGTCGCCGCGGTCGTTGACGAGGTCGAACCGGTACTGAAAGCCAGAACAGCCCCCGCCTTCGACCGTGATGCGGAACAGCGGCGTTTCCTCCGGCGCAATTTCGGAAATACGCCGCGCTGCTCGGTCGCTGACGAGAATGGAAGCCTGTGTCATGGTCTGATCAGCCTGCTGTCCGGTGGGCGCGTCGCCCGCACTGCGAAGATAAGGACCAAGTGACAGGGGTTCAATCGATCAGTCCAGCGGTCGATCCGCGCGCGCCATATGCATCGCGCTGGGAATCGAGCAAGGGAAGGCTGGTTCCGGAGCCCGAAAGTCCAACCCGCACGCCTTTCCAGCGCGATCGGGACCGGATCGTCCACGCGACCGCCTTCCGACGCCTGACTCACAAGACCCAGGTTTTCGTCTTTCATGAAGGCGACCACTACCGTTCCCGCCTGACGCATTCGCTGGAGGTGGCGCAGATCGCGCGCTCGATGGCGCGGACGCTGCAGCTCGACGAAGATCTGGCCGAAGCGATCGCGCTGGCGCACGATCTCGGTCATCCGCCGTTCGGGCACGCGGGCGAGAAAGCGCTTGATGCCGCGCTGACGGACCATGGCGGCTTCGATCACAACGCCCAGTCGCTGCGTGTGGTGACGGAGCTGGAACGGCGCTACGCCGCCTTCGACGGTCTCAATCTCACATGGGAGACGCTCGAAGGTCTGGCCAAGCATAACGGTCCGCGTGCGGATGAAACATCATGGCCGTTCGCGGTTCGAGCCTACGCTGCGCAGCAGAACCTCGGGCTCGGGCGCTGGCCATCGGCTGAAGCGCAACTCGCCGCGCTCGCGGACGATATCGCGTATAACGCCCACGATCTCGACGACGGATTTCGCGCCGGGTTCTTCACGCTGGACGAGCTCCAATCGATGGCACTGACCGGACGGTTGCTTGACGCGGCGTTGGACACCCATCCCGGCGTAGAAGGCGTAAGGCTGCTCTACGAAGTCCACCGCCGGCTGATCACGACGCTGGTCGATGCCGCCGTCTCGGCCACGCTGGCGCGTATCCTTGCCGCTAATGCGCGCGATGCGGACGGCATTCGCGATGCGGGCGCAGCGGTCTGTGTTTTCCCCGATACGACGACGCGCGAACTGAACGAGCTGCGCGCGTTTCTCAACGCGCGCGTATACCGGCATGAGCGGATCGTCCGGATCATGACCGATGCAGGCGGCATTCTCACCGATCTGTTTCGCCGCTACGTGGCGGACCCGGTGTCGCTCCCGGCCGAGTGGCGTAGCGAGGTCCCCTCGGAGGGCGAAGGTGCGGGACAGGCGCGAATGATCTGCGACTTCATCGCCGGCATGACCGACCGCTACGCCCTCGACCAGCACAAGCG
>JBKJVQ010000223.1:0-3487 GCA_046717125.1 Methyloligellaceae bacterium | reverse complement strand
GAGCCGCAATTCGTTCCAGCCTGAAGCGCCGCACCGATGGCGGCTACAGTTGTGCAACCCGCAGCGGCTGCATCTGCGATCTGTCTCGCGCCAACGCCGAAACAGACGCAGATAGTCGGGCCGCGATCCGGAGCCCCGCGCCCCGGCCGGCCGGCGACGATGGCGTAGCGCGCGCGGAGGTTGACAAAATCTGCATCGAGTTGCGCGGCGGCCCAGTCGCGGGACACGGCGACGGGCTCCGGCGCGAGGAACAGCGCGCCGATAAGTCTCTCACCTTCAAAGCAGGCAAACCGATGCTGGCCAGATGTGCGATCGTGATAGGCAAGCGTTTCCGTACCGCGACCCGCGCGAAACAATGTCGCCGCGAAGGTGGAAAGGTCCGCTATCACCTCACCGGACGCGAGTTCGACGCGCCATCCGGCCTGACAACGCGCCAACGCCCAGTAGTCGCACTGAAGATTGCGAGGCCTGTCGCGCAGCACCGCGAATCCGAACTGCGCCCCCGCGAATTTCTGAACCCGCGCCGCGACATGTTTCGAGGCTGGCTGGCCGGAAATGGGATCGGTTGTCGCGGGGACGAGCGTATCGATCCGCGCCGCGCTCGCGAACTGTTTGCTCCAGTGCATCGGCACGAAGACGGAGCCTGGTTGCTGCCGCGCCGAGATCAGGACACGGACCAGCACAGAGCCATGCATCGTCGTGACCTTCGCGATGTCGGCGTCGGATAGGCCGAACCGCGCGGCGTCGCCAGGATGGATCTCGGCATAGGGCTCGGCCAGATGTTGGGACAGGCGCGGGGATTTTCCTGTGCGCGTCATCGTGTGCCAGTGGTCGCGCACGCGGCCCGTATTCAGGATCATCGGGAATTCGTCGCCGATGCGCCGGATCGGTTCAGGCCGCACCGCGACGAAGCGCGCCTTACGATCCGGCGTATGGAACCGTCCATCGGCGAAGAAGCGCGTCTCGCGCTGCGCCGCGCCCTTGGGTTGCGGCCACTGGAACGGTTCCAGCGCATCAAATGAAGCTGTATCGATGCCCGCATAAGTGCCAATGTCGAAATCGCGTGTCCCTTCGTTCTCGAACGCGGACAGCGCGGCATGCTCGGCAAAAATTTCGGCCGGGGACGCATAGTCGAACGCTGCGCCGAAGCCCATGCGCTTCGCGATCTCACACACGATCCACCAGTCCGGCTTCACCTCGCCGGGGGCGGGCAGGAAAGCGCGCTGACGCGAGATGCGGCGCTCGGAATTGGTAACCGTGCCGTCCTTCTCGCCCCAGGCGGTTGCGGGCAGCTTCACATGGGCGAAAAGGAGCGTGTCGGTCTCGACCACGACATCGGAGACGACAACGAAAGGACAGGCTTCAAGCGCGGCCGCGACGGCGTCTGCGTCTGGCATTGAGTCGACCGGATTGGTCGCCATGATCCAAATCGCCTTGATGCGCCCATCGGCGACGCCGCGGAACATGTCGACCGCCTTGAGGCCGGGGCGGTCGGCGATGCGCGGCGAATTCCAGTGGCGCTGCACGCGCTCTCGGTGCAGCGGGTTCTCGATGTCCATATGGGCGGCGAGCATGTTGGCGAGACCGCCGACCTCGCGGCCGCCCATGGCGTTGGGCTGGCCGGTCACGGAGAACGGCCCTGCGCCCTGCTTGCCGATGCGCCCCGTCGCGAGATGGCAGTTGATGATCGCGTTGACCTTGTCCGTGCCGCATGAGGACTGGTTCACGCCCTGGCTGTAGACGGTGACGGCTTTTTCGGTGTTTGCGAACAGCCGATAGAATTCCGTCAACTGATCGATGGGCAGTCCCGTCGCCTTGGCAACGTCGCCGAGGCTTGTGCTGCGCGCTGCCGCCAGCGCCTCATCAAAACCGTTCGTGTGCGTCGCGACATAGTCACGGTCTGTCGCGCCATGCTCTTCGAGCCAGGCAAGCAGGCCGGTGAACAGCGCAACATCGCCATCGGGGCGTACCGCGAGGTGCAGGTCGCAGATGTCGGCGGTTGCGGTGCAGCGCGGATCGATCAGCACAATTCGCATTTCCGGCCGCCGTTCCTTCGCGGCCGCAATGCGCTGATAGAGGACCGGATGACACCAGGCGAGATTCGACCCGACCAGGACGATCAGATCGGCCAGCTCCAGATCCTCGTACGTGCCCGGCACAGTATCGGACCCGAAGGCGCGTCTTTGTCCCGCGACCGACGAGGCCATACAAAGCCGCGAGTTTGTGTCGATATTGGCCGAGCCGATGAAGCCCTTCATCAGCTTGTTAGCGACGTAATAATCCTCGGTGAGAAGCTGGCCGGAGACATAGAACGCCACCGAGTCGGGCCCATGCTCCGCGATCGTCCGCGAGAACGTCGATGCCACGAGATCGAGCGCCGTGCTCCAATCCGTCCTCTGCCCGTGCACTTCGGGATGAAGCAGCCGCCCGTCCAGCCCGATCGTTTCGCCGAGCGCCGCTCCCTTTGAGCAGAGCCGGCCAAAATTGGCGGGGTGGTCGGGGTCGCCGCGCACCGTTGTCGTGCCGTCCGCGGCAACTTGAGCCAGCACCCCGCACCCGACCCCGCAATAGGGGCAGGTGGTCCTGACCTCGCGCGCTTCCTGCACCGCCGAGCCTCAGGCCGCCCGCGAGGCTGCATCTTCGAGCGCGATGAAAAGACGCTCTCCCTCGACCCTGACCGGGATCGTCCTGACCGCCCCTTCGTCCGCGCCCTGCGCCCGCCCCGTCTCGAGCGAGATCACCCAGTTATGCAGGGGGCAGGTGACGGACGCGCCGTGCACGATGCCCTGGCTCAGCGGTCCGCCTTTGTGCGGACAGTGGTCCTCGATGGCGAAGATTTGGTCCTCGGCAGTGCGGAACACGGCGATCCGCCCCAGCGGCGTCTTCACGCAGCGTGCGCCACGACGCGGGATGTCGGCGATCGACCCGATCGGCGTCCAGTCCATGATGCTCACTCCGCCGCGATCGGAAAGCCGATCGACGCTATCGGCCGGAATTCGTGCTTGTCCTTGCCCGAGACACGCTCCGACCACGGATCGACCTGCGCGAATTTCTGGGAGAAGACGAAGCGGTCGTAGAAGGCGCGGCGGCGCTCCACATCCTCCATGACCTGGCGTTTGATTTCGGGCACGCCGATACGTTTGGCCCATTTGTAGATGCGCTCAAGATAGCGTCCTTGCTCGCGATACATCTGGACCAGCGCGACGATGACTTCGAGCGCCTCATCCTCGTTTGCGACAAGGCCGAGCACCTCGGTGCCCTTGATGTCGAGCCCCGCCGCGCCGGCGAAATGGATCTCGTAGCCGCTATCGACACAGACGACGCCGACATCTTTGCAGGTCGCTTCGGCGCAGTTCCGGGGGCAACCTGAGACCCCCATCTTCACCTTGGCGGGGGTCCATGAGCCCCACATGAATTTTTCGATGCTGATGCCGAGCCCGGTCGAATCCCGCGTGCCGAAGCGGCACCAGTCCGTGCCGACGCAGGT
>JBKJVQ010000222.1:0-2908 GCA_046717125.1 Methyloligellaceae bacterium | reverse complement strand
GCCGGCTTGCGGGTGCCCTTCCGCTCGACAACCGCGTCAACGATGGCGACGGGCGGTGCGGCTTCGACGCTGGTCGAGGGGTAGACGATATCGAACTTGCCCTCTCCCAGCTCCTTGCCGATCAGAATCGCCTCATTTTCGAACGTCACAAGAACATCGCCGATGCCGCGCTGGGTGAAGGTCGTGGTCGCGCCGCGCCCGCCGCCATCGAGGATCGGGACGTTGCGGAACAGCTTTGTCACGAAAGCCTGCGCGGCCGCATCGTCCCCGCCCTTCAGCCGCGCATCGCCCCACGCCGCAAGATAGGTGTATCGTCCGTTGCCTGACGTTTTCGGATTGGGCACGATCACCTGCAAGCCGTCGCGCGCCAGATCGCTCCAGTCCTTGATGCCTTTCGGATTACCCTTGCGCACGAGAAATACGGAAATCGTCTGGTACGGCGCGGCGTTGTGCGGGAACTTCTTGCGCCAGTTGGGATCGACCAGTTTCCCCTTCTCGGCCAGCACGTCGATATCGGTTGGCTGGTTCATCGTCACCACATCGGCAGCAAGACCGTTCAGCACCGACAGCGCCTGTTTGCTCGATCCGCCATGGCTCTGGTTGATGCGGATCGTTTCTCCGGACTTGGCTTTCCAGTCGGCAATGAAGGCGGGGTTGATCTCTTTGTAGAGCTCCCGCGCCACGTCGTAGGAGACGTTGAGGATGGTAGTCTGTGCACCGACGGACTGCGTGCCGGTTAGGATTGCTGCCGCGGCTGCGAGTGCAAAGAGAAATCGGCTTGACATGGTCGTGATCCTTGGCAGAAGGCAACATGTTCTAGCTTGCATGCGCAGCGCGCGGCACATGGTCTTGGGGCGCGCGCGTCTCGACCGGATGGAAGCGCGGCATCCGCAACGGGCTGAGGAGCTGGGCTGCGAGCTGCAACCCGCCTGGCCATGCGCCGAATCCGCTCGCCATATTGATATGGCCGCTATCGCCGAGATGATAGAAGCGTGCACCCCAGATCTGCGCGAAATACTTGGAGCGGCCGATGCTCATATGGGGATCGTTCGTGCTGGCGACGACGGTACAGGGGAAGGGCAGCCTGATCCGCGGGATCGGCGAGAAGCCGGGCGCTGCCGCGCGCAGGGTTTCACTCTCCTCCACGTCGGCGGGCGCGACCAGCAACGCGCCACGGATTGTCAGGTCCGGCCGCTGCGCCGCAAGATGCGCGATCAGCACCGCGCCGAGGCTATGGCCAACGAGGAGTGGAACCGGATGGCGGCTCACCTCCTCGGCGACGCGCGCGGTCCACGTGGGCAGATCGGGTTGGGACCAGTCCGGCTGCTCGACGATCTTCGCGCCGGGGTCCACGGTCGTCCACCAGCGCTGCCAGTGCCCATCCCCTGATCCGCCGAGACCGGGTACGATCAGTGTCGTCATAAATCCCTCCTCTTGCGCCGCAAGCACTTCGACGGTCGTCGCCAGGGACGACGTGAGAGGACACCGAAACGGCGCGACCATCGAAGCTCAGGTCGGACGATACGCCGAAACGCGCGTCGCTGTCGGCCTATAGTCTACTAATTTTGTAGAGTATAAGCGCAAAGACATTTCATTATTGTCAGACTGATGGAATGTTTTTCCCTTTTCGAGCGGGATTAGCCAGTTCTCCGCAAAAGGTGCGTGATTGCGATAAGCCCTCTTCAGCTCGCCACCGCTCCAGAGCAACGCCGTTAGGGGTCCGTGGCTGAAACGTCATCGGGCGCGAAACCGGTTCCCTCTCTTGCTCATACTCCTCTAGTGTCCGCGCGGCTCAACACATCGGGACAGACAATGGCGGCAGGGAAAGACGTAAAGAAGGTGGTGCTCGCCTATTCGGGCGGGCTCGACACCTCGATCATCCTCAAATGGCTCGAGGAGTCCTATGGCTGCGAGGTCGTGACCTTCACGGCGGATCTTGGCCAGGGCGAGGAAGTGGAGCCAGCCCGGAAAAAGGCCGAACTGCTCGGCATCAAGGAGATCTTCGTCGACGATCTGCGCGAGGAGTTCGTGCGCGATTTCGTGTTCCCGATGTTCCGCATGAACGCGCTCTATGAGGGCGTCTACCTGCTTGGCACGTCAATCGCGCGGCCGCTGATTGCCAAGCGCCAGATCGAGATTGCGCGTGAAACCGGCGCGGACGCCGTCTGTCATGGCGCGACGGGCAAGGGCAACGACCAGGTGAGGTTCGAACTCACCTATTACGCGCTTGAGCCTGGAATTCGCGTCATTGCGCCCTGGCGGGAATGGGACTTCAAATCCCGCGCCGATCTGATCGCGTTCGCCGAGCAGCATCAGATCCCCGTCGCCAAGGACAAGCGCGGCGAGGCGCCGTTCTCGGTCGATGCGAATCTGCTGCACTCCTCATCCGAGGGGAAGGTGCTGGAAGACCCGTCGCAGCCGCCGCCGGAATATGTCTTTCAACGGACGATTTCGCCGGAGGATGCACCCGACAAGGCGGCCCAGATCACGATCGGCTTCGAGCAGGGCAATCCCGTTTCGATCAACGGCAAGCGCCTGTCGCCGGCCGAGCTTCTGACCGAACTCAACGCCTATGGCAAGGAGAACGGCATCGGCCGCGTCGATCTCGTCGAGAACCGCTTTGTCGGCATGAAGTCGCGCGGCATTTATGAGACGCCGGGCGGCACGCTCCTTCATGCCGCGCACCGTGCGATCGAGTCCCTCACGCTCGACCGCGAGGCCGCGCATCTGAAGGATGCGCTGATGCCGCGCTACGCGGAGCTCGTTTATTATGGGTTCTGGTTTTCGCCCGAGCGGCTGATGCTGCAGGCGCTGGTCGACAAGTCACAGGAGCATGTCGAGGGCGAGGTCAAGCTCAAGCTCTACAAGGGCAACGTCTGCGGATGTCCGTTACGCGCGAACGAAGACG
>JBKJVQ010000221.1:0-4111 GCA_046717125.1 Methyloligellaceae bacterium | reverse complement strand
GTTGGTTTCAGATTGTATACGTTTTGATACGAGGCCCGGGGGATACCGCCGATCAGAAGCAGTGACGAACCATAGGGCCAGCCATTTTGCGCGCGTCCCAAGCGCGTGAGCAGAAGCCGCTGGAGGGCCGTGGCGACGCTCGGCCGATGCTGCAAACCCCGTGACCGCTTGTGCAGCCCGCGTCGAGGCGAGTCGCTTGACGGTGGAACGTACCGGCATCCGGCGCCTAGCCTTCGCCCAACGCTTAGCAGCGACTTTTCTCGCGATCTCCGCGCGCAGCTCCGGCGTCATGTTTTCGGCTGCGGTCAGGCTGCGAGGCGGTCCTTGCGCATCCGCAGAGTCACGACCAATCCACTCGGTTGCCAGTCGTAGGTCAGAGCGCCGTCGAACTGCTGGGACATGCTGCGCGCTATCATTTTGCTGCCGAACCCGCGCATTTCGGGCGTACCCTCCACCGGAGGCCCGCCGTCTTCCGCCCAGACGAGGGATAGGTGGGTCTCGTCGCAGGCGCCTGAAACATCCAGCGTCCCCTCGTGAGCAGACAGGGCCCCATGCTTGACTGAGTTGGTGGCGAGTTCGTGGATGACCATGGCGAGTGTGGTGGCCGTCCCTTCGCCTATTCCCATCCTCGGAACGGCGACATGGATACGTCCAGCAAATGCCTCCGGATCGTCATATGGCGCAAGCAGAACGGACAATAGGTCGCCGAGCAGCGCCGCCTTCCCTTCACTTCCGGGGAGGGGACGGACCAGGTCATGGGCCCGCCCGAGCGCGGTCAGGCGCTGGATCAGACCCTTAGCCATTTCCTCGAGGCTCTTGGCAGAGCGCAATGAAATGTGCGTGAGCCCGGTCGCGATCGCCAGGAGGTTCTTGACCCGATGGCTCATTTCACCCGCAAGCAGTTCGTGGCTTTCCTCAGCCTGCTTACGACTGGTCACATCCAGGAAGATGCCGAACATAACCCGATTAACGATGCCGGCGTCCGCGCCTTGGCCGCGGGCGGAAATCCAGCGGACGTCCTCTCCAAGCATGATCCGAAAGTCGATCTCATAGGAGCCCGCGACCGAGCGCGTCCCGGTGAACGCCGCGCGAACCCGGTCGCGATCGGCGGGGTGGATGTGGGCTGAAAGCTCCTCAAAGGAGACCTCGTCAGCCCACGGCAAGCCCCAAAGATCGAAGGCGCGCTCGTCCATCGTGAAGTGGTCGCTATCGACGTTCCAGGACCATAGCGCCACGCTGGCAGCGTCCATTGCCTGCCTGAGGTGTTCAGAACGCCATACTTGCGAGCCGGGGCCCTGCGCAGACAACGTCGGCATCTCCAAGAGCAAAGAAATGGTACAAGTCTCAGCAATCCAGCTGAGCGGATAGACTTAGCTTGATGTCCCTTGCAAGGCTAGACAGCGGCGGCCAGGAAGCGGGGAAGGGGATCGATCACCGCGCTCCAGCATCACCGACGAGGCCCCGGAACTGCCGCCAGAATGGTGTCTGACGATTAACCGGAAGAGAAGCGCGCGTCGCTTCGCATCCTGACAGCGCGTCAGGAAGAACTAGAGATCGCCTTCGCACCAGTCTGGCCATTCGCGGAATGTCTTTGGTTTCGATGAGATGGGCTTCGAATGCCGCGCGAAGGTCGTCGGAGTGCTCGTCCTTCGCCACCTTGGGCGGCGCAAGGGGGACGATCCCATTCTGACCCGAGCGTCGGCACAGCGAAAGGCGACCCGAAGGACCACGAACGGATAGTCAGACAATGGTGGATTCCGCCGGCGCATACTTCGGTTGGAAACAGACCGAGAACCGGGTGAAAGGCGGCAAGTGATGAGCTACATTGCCAAGCAGCGGAACAGAAAGGTTCGCCAGCGCTTTATGCTGCGCTGCAACATCGCTCGGTCCCTCCGGATGGTCGTGCATGCCGATTAGGATGCACGACATGACCTCACGCCGTTCCACAGCTCGCCTTGCTAAGACCCTTTCCGCCCTGGCTCCGGCGAAGACTGGTGTTCCCGCCATTGTCGGCTCCCATTCCTATCTCGCGGGCGCGGCCGTTGGCGCGGTGGGCCTGGCTGTCACGGCTTTCGTGAACTACCGGCTGGCCGCATCAGCGAAGAGACGAAACCCGCCCATGGGCAAGTTCGTCGAGGTCGATGGAGTTCGCTTGCACTACGTCGAGCAAGGAAAAGGCGAGCCGCTGGTCCTCCTGCACGGCAACGGCAGCATGATCCAGGACTTCGCGTCGAGCGGCCTGATCGAAACGGCCTCCAAGACGTATCGCGTGATCGCGTTTGACCGCCCGGGCTTTGGCCACAGCGAGCGGCCCCGTGGAAAGGTCTGGACCGCGGAGGCGCAAGCAGAGCTGATCGAAGCCGCCCTCCGCAAAATCGGGATCTCGAAGGCGACCGTGCTTGGACATTCGTGGGGCTGCTCGGTCGCGGTGGCGCTTGCGCTCAGGTCTCCGAACCTGGTGAGAAGTCTCGTCCTTGCTTCGGGTTACTACTTCCCGAGTGTGCGTGCGGACGTGGTCGCGATGTCCGGTCCTGCCATACCGGTGCTTGGAGATGCGATTCGGTACACTCTTTCGCCCGTGCTCGCCCGCCTCATGTGGCCGTATATGACCCGGAAGTACTTCGCCCCAGCGTCAGTGCCGGAAAAGTTCGAGGATGGCTTCCCGAAGGAGATGACCTTCCGTCCCTCTCAGATCGGCGCAAGCGCGGCGGAGAGCGCGCTGATGATCCCCGGGGCTTTCGCAGCCCGCGGATACTACGCCGAACTCAAGATGCCCGTCGTCATCCTGGCAGGTGAGGAAGACAGGCTCATCGATGTCGAAAAGCAGTCGGCACGACTGCATTCCGAGTTGCCCAACAGCACCATCCATCGCGTACCGGGCGCCGGGCACATGGTGCACCAGACGGCGCCGAAAGCGGTCATGGCTGCCATCGACGAAGCTGCATCTGCGGATGCTGCCGGCCGCGCCAACGTGGATCCCCTGGCGGCTTAGTTCCCGAAATCTCAGGCTCACTCTTCGGGGCAGTTCCTCCAAATGCTCCGAAGAGCATCCCGCGAGGTGCTTATCAGGTCTGGGTGCTGCGCGCGGCTGCTGCGCCAGGGGGTCGCAGCGCGGCGATTCGACTCTCCCGCTCGTCATCGCCATTTGACCGACTTAGCAGCAACCCCATTAACGCGTCATGGCTCGCCCCTTATGGACGGCGAATTACCTATGACCGCCCCGTGCGGCCTCTTTTATAGGCGGGAAAACCGGCCCGGAAAAATTGCGTGAGACCCTGCGCGGTTCGGCGCCCGATCCCACGCAAGGATTCAATCCCCCTCCTCGGGGGCGCCCGCCAAAGCGCGCATGGTGCGGATCAGCGCGGCGACCTCGCGGCGGCTGGCGATTGCCTCGGTGGTGTAGCGCCCGTGCCTGAATGCGTTGCGATTACCCTTGGGCGCGCCCGGCGCGAGCCCGCCGTGTAGCCGGCAACGGCCGTTCGGCATCGCGGGCGACTGGCACAGCGTCGCGTTGCGGGTTCGGGCAAGGCAACGCGGGCTCAGATGCATGGGCAATCTGCTTTGCATGGGGTTGATCCTCCGGTTTCGCGTGATCCCCTCCCCCCGGATGCTCCACGTGACCAACGATGGCTTGGCCGCCAGAGTGAACGTGGACGTGCTCGACCGTGACCTTCTGCTGGCCCTTGCCGCGATGGCGGTTGAGGGCTTCGAGCAGCGCCGCATAGGTGCGCGATAGCTTATTGGCTTGAGTGAGGCTCTCGCGCCGTCCCTCGAAGGTCTGTTCGCCGATCATGGCCCGCCGGTAGCATTCCATCGCGGCGTTGTGGGCAGCGACCAGTTGCGCCGCCATCATGCCTTCCAGTTCGTCCTTCGGCCCGATCCCGACCAATGCCGCGACAGTGGCGCTCAACTGTTTATCGCGTTCCTCCGGACTTGAGTTGTTGACCCACAGCGCCCGCATCGCCTGATTGGCGAGAATGCTGTTCCAGTGATTCGATTGCGAGCCGCCGATGTTTTTCAGCTGGCCCTTTCGATCTTCGGGATCGTCTGCCACCACGGTGGTCGGCGTATTGGCGGACTTCTTGGCGCTCATGGCGATGTCCTCATGCAG
>JBKJVQ010000220.1:0-7192 GCA_046717125.1 Methyloligellaceae bacterium | reverse complement strand
GCGGCCGCCAGATCATGATTGTTCCGAGAGGCAGCGTCGGCGGAGCAGGCGGCAGCGCCTCCTTGTGCCCGGCGAGAATCGGCCAGCCGAATACGACGAGCATCAGAAGTCCGCCGCCGAAATAATTCAGCGTCACGAAAGATTCGGGGTCGAATCTGTCCCAATGCAGCAGCCCCGCGGCAAGCTGCAGCAGGCGGTAGAGAAACATCATCACGAATGAAATCGCCGCCACGACCCACCGTCCCGCCGCAACGCAGATCAGCGCCATCGGCACAGAGACGAGCGTGCTTGCGCCAAGAATGCGTGCCGTCAGCGGGGGCAGCGGCCAGGGCCAGACCTCGGCGATCCGGCCGGGATCGAACAGGAGCGTGACACCGAAACCGAGTTGCATGATCGCGGAGACGGCAACGACGATGCGGACCCAGTTCGGGAGCCTCAGTTCCATTGCGCGTGCTCCGCAATACCGGCGGCTTTATGTTCCGCAGTGCTCAGGCAGGCGCGGGCGGTCACGTCATCGAGCGCATGCCGGAGCGTGGCGCTCATTGTGCCCGGTTCGTCATGGGAGTTGATCGGCTTGCCCATCACGGCGATCGTGCGCGCCCAGGGAAGCGGGACAACGAGACCATCCCATCGCGGCAGGCGCAGACGCGGTGTCGCGGCAAAACCGGCGGGGATGAGTGGCGCCCCCGTCCGGCGCGCGATCCAGACTGCGCCATCCTGAACTTCGTGCGCTGGACCCTCGGGGCCGTCGACAGCGATTACCACATCGTGACCTGCTTCGATGGCCAGGCACAGAGCGCTGAGTGCGCTGCGGCTGCGCCCGTGCTTCATCGCTACGGGCGCGACGCCGGCCCCAATGAGCCATCCGCGCATGACGCGACCTGCGAGACCGGCGGGCACGAGCGCCGCGACCGGTCTCTTGCGCATTAGGCGATGAACGGCGATGGCGATGAGATTGGCCTCGTGCCAGCCGATGAAGATGACGGGGCCCGATGGGACGGGCGCGTCGAGACGACAGTCGAGTCGATCGATGCAGACGCAGCGCCGTCCATAGGAAGCGACCGCCGCGCCCATGAGCGATAGCGCCGCGTCAAGCATTGCGACACCGCCACGGCGGATCGACCAGCGCGACCAGAAGCGCAAGCGGTCCGACGATCCAGTGAAACACGTTCTCGCCGGTGGCGAGCCGCATGCCGAAATGGGCGTGCGTGAACGTGCCGAGGACGGCGAGACCCAGATAGAAGATCGCAAACGCGAACATGAATGCGGGCGCGAACCGAGGTGCGAAAAAGCCGATGGTCGCCCCGATCAGTCCCCAGATGAGGTGTACGCCCGCATGGATCGGATCGAGCCGCAAACCGGGGGGAAAACTGTCGGGTGATGTGCCGAAGCCGAGCCAGGCATAGGCGAAAAGGAGCCCTGCTCCCTGCAAGGCAAAGTAAAATGTTGCCCGCGCCGCCCAGACGGACGGCGATGCCGACCAGCTTCCCCAACGCAGGTCCATCCCACTCCCCGGAATGACCGCCCTGGAAATGAGGCTAGTTCAGAACGTGCGACGCCACGATCAAAATCTAGGCGGCGGGCTTCTCGCGCTTGCGCCCGGCATCTAGAACGGCGACGGCGAGCCCCATCCGGTCTTCCATCTGCTCGCGCCAGAGCGAGAAGAAATTAGGACCGCGCGTCAGTTCGCCCACGACCTCGCCGTGATCGAAGCGGAGATCCGCGTCGTACTTGCTCGCAATGTGCTGCATGCGCCGGTTTTCGAGCAGGCAGTTCATGACGATGCGCCGTACGCCCCGGTTGCGCCCCGAGCGGATGATCCTGCCGAGCAGCGCACTGCCGATGCCGTTATCCTGCCACGCGCTCTCGACCGAGAAGGCCGCCTCGGCCGTTGCAAAGCCTGCTCGCGCAAGTCTCAGCTCTGCCGCCGCATGCACATTTCCACCGGAAATATAGGCGTAGAGCAGACTGTCGAACCGGCCGATCCCCCGTACGTAACTGCGAATGAAAGTATCGCTCACCGCCATGCCGAACCGCGCGCGCCTCGAAATGTCGTCGAGCCGCAAGAGATGCGCTTCGAGCAAGCCGTTTTGGCCGGTCTGGAGTTTGTGAATCGTGCCGTCGATGACGGGTTGGTCCATGGATCGCAACTCTCTTGATGTGCACTGCATCATATATGGCGCGTCGCAGCATTCTGGTTCTTTTTGCCGTGCGGGTGGTGATTTCGCGCTTGCCTGGAACCCGGCTCTTCCGCCCATGTTTAAACATCGTGCGAGCAGGAGGCCGGACATGGGCGAAATGGGCGATCGGCTGCGCGGCGGCGGCAACAGGACCGTTGGCGCGCTGAAGCAGGGAGTCGGGCGGCTCACAGGCAGTCAACGGCTCGAAATTGAGGGATCCGTGCAGCGGATGCGCGGCGACGGTCAGAGCCTGATGGCGCGGATTAAGGGCGCGTTGCGGCGGCTTCTCGGTCGTTGAATCCCCCGGTTCGCAGCTGAGAACAGGGCCAACGGCACCTTGGAACATACAGCCCTTGCACCGGTTTTTAAGTTAGAGACGCCGGTGGCGTCATCGCGGCCATCGAACACCGGTGGCGTGACAGAAGAGAGAGATCGGACCCATGGGCAGCACAGGCGACAAGATCAAAGGTATGGCCAACGAGGCCGCAGGCAACGTCAAGCAGGGCGTCGGCAGGATGACCGGTTCCGAGGAGACGGAAGCCGAGGGCGTCGTCCAGGAGCGCAAAGGCGAAGCGCAGCAGACGGTCGGCAAGGTCAAGGACAAGATCAAGGATAAGGTCGACAAGTTCTAAACATCATTCAGAAAAGCCTGCCCCGGCCCTGATCTGGGGCGGACGACCGGTTTCTGAAAACCGGAAGACTTAGAAAACCGGAAGACTCAATGAATGGGAAGGCGCTGCCGGATTTGGCGGCGCTTTTCATTGCGTTAGTTGGGGACGCCTAGACGTCAACGCGCCGGTACGCCGCCTGCGCCGCGCAGAATGCGGCGAACGCGATCAGGCCTGCACCCATTAGCATCAATAGCACCCATCCGAACGGCGCGGATCGCAAGGCATCGAGCGCGGCCTGCGTTCCTGGTGCCTTATCGGCAGCATAGGACAGGCCGCCCCAGAAAATCAGTCCACCGATGATGAGGAAGGCGACGCCGCGCGCGACAAGGCCGATCCGGGCGACGGGCCGGACCCGGTCGAGCACGTCCTTGTCACAGACGAAGTGGTCCTCATACGAGCATCGGTACGCCTTGACGAAATGAGCGATGGCGATTCCGACCGGGACAGCGGCGATCAGATACAGGGCGATGCGCCCCCAGCCCTGCTCGACAGCGGCTGCGATCAACTGGCCGGTCGGGTCTCCGCCGCTGCTTCCGCCGCCGCCCCAGCTCAGGGTGAGACCGAGCGCGCTCGCCGCCAGCACGAAATAGATCAGACCGGAGATGAACTGCGCGGCCCTGATGCCGTACCCCTTGGCATCGGTGCCGTGATCGTCGGCGTCGAACAGGGACTGCGCCATGCGCCACCCGCCGAAGGCGAACAGTCCGGCGATCAACAGTGCCAGCAGAACCATGCCGAAGGGCTGCGAGAGCACGACCTGGAACACATCGTCCGTGTCCTTGGTCGCGCCTGAGCCGAGCGCCGCCAGCAGCGCGAAATAGCCGATGATGAGATAGACGATGGCGCGTGCGGCGTAGCCGACGCGCGCCATGATTCCGACCGCTTTGGAAGCCCGCATTCAATTTTTTCCGGAAAAGCTGCAAGGTCAGAACCGTTGCGGTGTTCACTGGTTCCGGCAACCGGAACCGATGTGATGCGTCAAAGGTCGCGGGCTTGTTATCTGAAGCAGGCGAGGCGTCGCGTCGCGGGAGGATTCGATGAGACCAGTAAACGCCATCCTGAAATTGGGTGCAGTCTTCGTCTTCGTCTTCGTCTGTGTCTTCGTCTGGCCCGGCATGGCCGCGGCATGGGACCTCGCCGGCGTCAAACAGATCGCGCTTCAGACGAAGGACGGAAAGTCGATCCCGATCGGGAGCGTCGCATTCACGCCAAACGGCGACAGGATCGGGTTCGCGATCACGCTCGATCACAGGCACTTCCAGGACTACTTCCTGTCGATGCGCGAATTCACATGCCTGGGACGGCGCGAAAGAGATCCTGTGCCACGTGCCGTATCCCTACGCGTCTCCCGGCTTCGTCACCGGCGAAGATTTCTCGTGGCTGGAACATGGCCTCCTGTTCTTCTTCAAGATGCCGAGCGAGTTCGGCGCCAATCTCTGGAACGGCGTCTATTATGTGCTGAACCAAACTGACGAGGGGCTGACAGGCACGCCCCACGCCGTCGACCTCAACCATATCGCCGCGCCGCCCGAAGACACTGCCGTTGCGCCCTTCGGTTCGGCTGAGCGGCACGAGATACCGGAGGGCAGCCGGGTATTCGAGACCCTGACGATCCGTTGAGAGTGCCCTGACAGCACAATTCAATCCGGCATCGGATTGACCTAGAGTGCGCCCGCAACGCACGCAACGGACACCTCTCTTGCCCCAAACCAGCCTGTCGAACGCCGACGCCGCACTCGTCATCACCGGCTTCGCGCTGTTGCTGTTCGTTCTCTGGGGCGCGCTTCTCTACGGCTCACGGCTTGCTTACACTGGTGCGCGCGCCGGCTACGGGCGAATTTCACAATCTACGCTGGCCGAACGCTTCGCCCTGCGCGTCTGGTTTCGCGACCGGTTTCCCAGAACTTATCGGGTGATCGCGACGCGGCTCGATCCGCGCAATTTCACTGGCTTGCCACTGACCCTGTTCGTCGTTGCGGGCGTCTATCTCCTGGTCCTGCTCGGCGGTCTCGTCGAAGCGGTCCTCGAAGCGGAAGAAGCGCAAACATTCGACCAGGCCATTGCCGATTTCATCGCGCCCTATCGGCATCCGTTTCTCGTTGCGCTGTTTATGTGGATCACCGAACTCGCCAGCATGCCGACGCTGTCGGCCGTCGCCATCGTGGCGAGCGGTTTTCTATGGGCGCGCGGGCCCCGGGCTTATATCCCGGCGGTCTGGATGAGCGTGGTCGGCTCGCAGATCACCACCTATAGCGGCAAGTACGTCTTCGCGCGGGCGCGGCCCGAATTCGTGCTCGATCTCACGGCCTATACGCCGGCCTTTCCGAGCGGCCATGCGACTGGCGCGATGGCGGTCTACGGCATCATCGCCTATGCCATCCTGCGCGAATTGCCTTGGCCGCGCGGACGGTTCGAGATCGCATTCTGGACGACAATCCTGATCGTGCTGATCGGCTTCAGCCGTATTTTCCTCGGCGTGCATTTCACGACCGACGTGGCGGCAGGCTTTCTCGTCGGCGGCTTCTGGCTGATGGCAGGCATCGCGCTTGCGGAAATGAGCCGGCGGAAAATTCCGTCGATTGCGTCGGGGCATCGGGATTGACGCGAGCCGCCGTTGGTGTGATTTGCGTGCGCGCCATGTGGGATGACGGGAAGCGGCATGGGGCAGACACTTCTTGAAGCCTACAGGACTATGCTCGCGTCCGGGGTCATCGCGCCCGATCCTAGCCAAGCCTTCGTGGTTGAGGAGCTGGAGATCCTGGCCGGAAGGCTCGATCGCCTGCGCTCGGCAAAATCCGATCTCCGTGCCTTCTTCCGTTCCGCGCCAACTCCGCCGCGCGGCCTCTATCTGTTCGGCGGCGTGGGCGTCGGCAAGACCATGCTGATGGATCTGTTCGCCCAGTCGGTGTCCTTTACGCCGACGCGGCGCATCCACTTCCAGGAGTTCATGAGCGAGGTCCACGATCTGATCGCGGCCGCGCGCCGCGCGGACAGCGGCGACCCGATGCCGGTCGTGGCCACGGAGGTTTTCGCCGAGGCGCAGCTTCTGTGTCTCGATGAGCTCGAAGTGCGCGACATCGCCGACGCGATGATCCTCGGCCGGCTATTTGAGCGCCTGTTCGCGCAGGGACTTATACTGGTCACGACCTCCAACACTGCGCCGCGCGATCTATACAGGAATGGTCTCAACCGCCCGCTTTTCGAGCCGTTCATCAGGCTGGTAGAGGAGCGATGCGATGTCGTCGCGCTTGAAGCGGCGCGAGATTACCGGCGCGGCCGCTTGGAGGGCGCGCAACGCTATTTTACGCCGGCGGACGCCGCAGCGCACGACGCGCTCGACCGCGCCTTCGAACGGCTGACAAATTCCGTACACGGATCGCCTTCGTCCGTCAGCGTCAGGGGCCGCACGATCGACGTGCCGGAGGCGGCGATGGGGGTCGCGCGCTTTTCCTTCGACGACCTCTGCGAAGCCCCGCTCGGGCCCGAGGATTACCGCGCGGTGGCGCATGGCTTCCACACCATCGTGCTTGACGGCGTGCCCGTGCTCAGTCCTGCCCGCCGCAACGCCGCCCGCCGGTTCGTCACGCTGATCGATGCGCTTTACGACAGCGGCACCGGACTGATCGTGTCGGCCGATGCCGAGCCCGACGCGCTCTATCCCTCCGGCGACGGGGCGGCGGAGTTCCGGCGTACCGCTTCGCGCCTCATGGAAATGCGCCAGCTTGATTTGCGCGCCGAGCGCGCCGCGGGCCATGGGTCAACTCGAACAGAAGGCGGCCTTGCGGCGCATCAATCTTTCGGGCAAACGAGCCGGGACCACTAACTGGCAAGGGGACCATCACATGGCGCGCACGAAAATTGCCCTGATCGGGGCGGGAATGATCGGCGGCACGCTGGCCCATCTGGCCGCGCTTGATGATATTGGCGACGTCGTCCTGTTCGACATCGTCGAAGGCGCGCCGCAGGGAAAAGCGCTCGACATCGCCCAGTCCGGTCCCGTCGAAGGCTACGACACGGTACTGAAGGGCGCGGCCGACTACGCTGACATCAAGGGCGCGGATGTCGTGATCGTCACGGCCGGGGTGCCGCGCAAGCCCGGCATGAGCCGCGACGATCTTCTCGGCATCAATCTGAAGGTAATGGAGCAGGTCGGAGCGGGACTGAAGAAATATGCGCCCGATGCTTTCGTTATCGTCGTCACCAACCCGCTCGACGCGATGGTCTGGGCGTTGCGCGAATTTTCGGGCCTGCCGCACCACATGGTCGTCGGCATGGCCGGCGTACTCGACAGCGCGCGGTTCCGCCACTTCCTCGCCGACGAATTCAAGGTCTCGGTCGAGG
>JBKJVQ010000219.1:0-7170 GCA_046717125.1 Methyloligellaceae bacterium | reverse complement strand
TCCTTGACTTTCTCCTCGGTGGGTTCGGCCTTCTTCGCGTCCTTGTCCTCGATAACGATCTGGCGCGAACCGTCCGTACCCGCGCCCGCCTCTGAAGAGGAAGGCCCGAAGCCGACAATTGCAACTGAAGTAAGCAGAAGTAGAGCGGTCGCACGCATCATGATGTCCTCCGTCGTTCGCAAGACCTGGGACACAGGACGCCCAAGTCGGGAGCGGAGTCAATCACGTCGAAAATGAACGGCGCTGGAACAACGGGACGCTGCGCCGGAAAAACATGAGCGGGCGCGCTCAGGCGAGCAAAGCCGCTCTCGCGTACGGCATCCAAACCCGATTGCGATCTACCGCAAGCCGTTTGGAAAAGGCCCGCTATCGCGCACGGCTCGTTCCGGGCAGATGATGCCCGGCGTTTCCTGCAGGAGTTTGAGTGCCTCGATGTCCGGGTCGACCGACGCCATGTCGACACGGGAATGGATATTGAAATTCATCAGGGCTTCTTGAGACGACCTGCCCCAGACGCCGTCGGCGGGACCCGCGAAGCACTGTGCGCGGATCAATTCCTGCTGAAGCTGGACGATGCCCTTCTGGTCGAGATAGCGGATCGTCTGCTCGCGCGGGATGTTGCCGCTCTCGGGAAATGCGCCTTCAACCTGGGCCAGGCACGCTCCGTTGGCGAAGAAACAAAGTGGTGCGAGAAGCTGTCGAACAAACACGTTCGGGAAATCCGGCCTAGAGCTTAGAGAGGTGCACGGGGCATTGTCCGTCCGGTTAGGTCCGTGAATTTAGTCCGAGCCGTGGATACGGCGGGTCCTTTACCAGGAGCCGGGACATCAGTCTCTGATATGGACATCCTGCGGAGCGGCTGCCGCGATGCACGCGATGTCGTCATCTGCCTTGACCAGGGCTAGAGCCTCTTCCGTCGGCTCAAAGGTCGGATTTTCCAAGCCGCGGGCAAGGTAGAAAGCCTCGAGCGCCGCCGCCGATTCCGACGCCCAGGCGCCGTCGATCTCGCCCCGATAACAGCCGACGCGCTTCAGTTCTGCCTGCAGGTTGACGATGAGAGGCGGCGTCTCCCCGACGATGACATTGCCGTCCCTGTCTTCGACGATGACCATGCCTGGATCGTCCCTAAGAACGAGTCCTTCCGGCTCTTCGTCAACGATGATTTTTCCCGGCTCCCTTTCGATGACCACCGCAGGCTTCTCCCGCACGATGACTTTCGCCGGCTGCTCCTTGACGATTACCCTGGCTGGCTCATCCTTTTTGATGATGACCGTGTCCGGCTCGTCCTCCCGGACGATGACCTTCGCCCGAGCGTCGTCCTCGATGATGACGCGGCGAGACCCTTCATCGGTTTGGGCTGATAGGCCAGTCGCACCAATGAAAGCCCAAGCGAACAGGCCGCAGCAGATCCGGGCGAGAATGAAAAAACGGGGCATGAAACGTCTCCGTCGTCAAAGGGGATAGAGAAGAACGCCTGCCACGCGCCGGAAATATGGCGCTTCGCCAAAGAGTCGGCAGTGCAACTGCAAAGCCCCTAGAGCATCGACAGGTGCACGCGATCGGGCGGCGTATGCCCGTCGAGGAAGGTCTTGATGTTGATGATAACCTTCTCGCCCATGTCGACGCGCCCTTCCACGGTCGCCGAGCCCATATGCGGCAACACCACGACCCGATCGCTCTTGAGCAGTTTCGGATTGACGGCCGGCTCGTGCTCGAACACGTCGAGACCCGCGCCGGCGATCTCGTGCCGCTCGACCATGCGTGCGAGCGCGTTCTCGTCGATGACCTCGCCGCGCGCCGTGTTCACGACATAGGCGCCCGGCTTGAGCAGCGCGAGCCTGCGCGCGGACAGAAGGTGATAGGTCGCGGGCGTATGCGGACAATTGACCGAGATAATGTCCATGCGCGCGAGCATCTGGTCGAGACTGTCCCAGTAGGTCGCCTCGAGCGCGCGCTCGACCTCCGGCGCGACGCGCCGCCTGTTGTGATAGTGGATTTGCAATCCGAACGCCTTGGCGCGGCGCGCGACCGCCTGACCAATCCGACCCATGCCGATGATGCCGAGGCGCTTGCCCCAGATGCGATGTCCGAGCATCCAGGTCGGCGACCAGCCCGGCCACTGATTGTTCGCGCCCCGCAAGAACGCCGCTCCCTCCGCCAGCCGGCGCGGCACGGAAAGGATCAGCGCCATGGTCATGTCGGCGGTGTCCTCGGTCAGAACCCCGGGGGTATTGGTTACGATGATGCCGCGGTTCCGCGCCGTCTCAAGATCGATGTTGTCGACGCCGGTGCCGAAATTCGCGATCAGCTTGAGTTGTGGACCAGCTTGGCTGAGCACCGCGCGGTCGATCCGGTCGGTGACGGTCGGAACCAGAACCGCAGCCTGTCTGACGGCGTCGATCAGCGCGTCGCGGCCCATGGGCGCGTCGTCGATATTGAGGCGCGTGTCGAACAGCTCCCGCATCCGTGTCTCGACGACATCGGGGAGCTTGCGCGTGACGATAACGAGGGCACGGTCCATGGTCATGGCGTTCGGGGGTTCGAGGCGAGTATCCGATTGGATCACGATGACTTTTGGTCGAAGCGAACGAAAGTCATGAACGTGATCGTTTCCAAGAGTTTGAGCATGATGTGGTCCGAAAACCGCTTCACACTATTCGACATCATGCTCAGGGCGCGCCGCCGGTCCTCGCGGATTTCACGAAGGACGCAGCCGGGGGCGACCGGCGCGGCTCTGTCTAACAGATGAGGCGGCGCGACACAAAGATGCTTGTTCCACCCCATGGCCACGATCCATTCATCATTTTGAGGCATGCGGTTGACTGTGCTGCGCGAAGGGGGCGAGGTGATTCGAGCCGGGTTTTCAAATTTGATTGGATTTTTTGCGGTCCGCGCGCCGATCGTCGCGCTGGCGCTCGCGATGGGCCTGCTTGTTCCGGCCGGTCTGTCCGCCCAGGAGGATGCGCCCGGTGGCCCGGGCTCGGCCAACAAGCCGTCCGGCCTGCCCGTACCGCGCTTTGTCAGCCTGAAATCCGACCGCGTGAACGTGCGCAAAGGCCCATCGCCCGAGCACGGTATCGCCTGGGTGTTCAATCGTGCCGGCCTCCCCGTGGAGATCACGGCCGAATTCGGTCATTGGCGCAAGGTGCGTGACGCGGAAGGGGCCGAGGGGTGGGTGTTCCGCGGGCTTCTCAGCGCTCGACGCACCGCTGTCGTTTCTCCCTGGGTGAAGGAAGTGAGCGGTTCGCTGCCGCTCTACGCGGGGCGCAGCGAAGGCGGCGCGGTCGTCGCCAAGCTTCAACCCGGCGTTCTGACCAGCGTCACAAGCTGCGACGGCGAATGGTGTCGTCTTTCGCTCGACAAATTCGAGGGATGGATGAAGCAGGATCGGCTCTGGGGCGTCTACCGGGACGAGCGGATCCAATAAGACTGAACCGGCTACCGCCGCTGCGGCGCGACGCGCACCAGCACGTCGACGCGCGCGATGCGCATGCCCTCGGGAGCACTCGGCAGACCCGAGACCTCTATCTCTCCTTCCGGGATATCGCTCAGCGCGCCGGAATCCTCGCAGAAGAAATGATAATGGTTTGAAGTGTTCGTGTCGAAATGCGTGCGCGCGCCCTCGACCGCGACTTCGCGCAAGAGCCCTGCTGCCGTGAACTGGTGCAGCGTGTTGTAAACGGTCGCCAGCGATACCGGCACCTGGTTGCGAATTGCCTCCTCGTGCAACGCCTCTGCGGTGACGTGACGGTCGCCCGACCCGAACAGGAGCTGCGCCAAGGCAAGTCGCTGCCGTGTGGGCCGCAGACCCGCACCCCTCAGCCTGTCGTGGAGTTGTGTCCGTGTCCCGTGCATCGCAATCCGTGCCATTTCGCCTTTGTAGAAATTTATGGTCGTATTATCATCCGATCCGCGCCCCCACACAAGAGGGCACGGGAGTAGAGCTGCAAATTCGCTCCGGAACCGGAGTATGGCCGCCGCGGGGTCGCAGCCTTTCGGTCACCCATCGACTGTGTTAGGAAGCGCCTTCCTTTGGGGTGGGGCAGCTTAATTGACAATTTCAGCAACCCGCGCGGAGATCATGGCGGAGCGTCGTTCAAGCTTTGAGTATGAGGACCTGCTGGCCTGCGCCCGCGGCGAACTTTTTGGACCCGGCAATCCCCAACTGCCCCTCCCGCCGATGCTGATGTTCGACCGGATATCTTCGGTCGATGAAAAAGGCGGAGCGCATGGCCGCGGACGTATCGTGGCTGAGCTCGACATCAATCCCGACCTCTGGTTCTTCGCGTGTCACTTCCAGGGCGATCCCGTCATGCCGGGGTGCCTGGGGCTCGATGCGCTGTGGCAGATGCTGGGATTTTTCCTCGGCTGGATCGGCGGGACCGGCAAGGGCCGCGCGCTATCCGTGGGCGAGGTCAAGTTCTCGGGCATGGTGGTGCCCACCATGAAAAAGCTGGAATATGCCGTCGAACTGAAGCGCGTGATCCGGCGCAAATTCACGCTCGGTACTGGCGACGGGTTCCTCAAGGCAGACGGCGACACCATTTACGTGGCGCGGGACCTGCGCGTCGGCCTGTTCGAAACGCAGGCGCTCGCATCCATGCAATCGCCTGCCCAGGCGTCGTCATCCGGCGCGATGGCCGGCACGCCTTCTGGGGACCTCTAATGAGACGCGTTGTCGTAACCGGCATGGGCATCGTTTCCTCGATTGGAAACAACACTCAGGAAGTGCTCGCCTCCTTACGCGAGGGAAAATCTGGGATCGTCCAGGCCGACGACTACGCGAAGCTCGGATTTCGCTGCCAGGTTCACGGCGCGCCGCGGCTCGATTGGCGCGAGCTGGTCGACCGGAAGGCACGCCGCTTCATGGGCGCAGGAGCAGCCTGGAATTATATCGCGATGGAACAGGCCGTGCGCGACGCGGGCCTTGAGGACGACGAGGTCAGCCACGAACGCACCGGCATGATCATGGGGTCGGGCGGTCCTTCCACGCGCGCCATCGTCGACGCCGCGGACACCACGCGCGAAAAGGGACCGAAGAAGGTAGGCCCGTTCGAGGTTCCCAAGGCGATGAGCTCGACCAATTCGGCGACGCTGGCGACGCCGTTCCACATCAGGGGCGTCAACTATTCGATCTCGTCGGCCTGCTCGACGTCCGCGCATTGTATCGGCAACGGCGCCGAGCTGATCCAGTGGGGTAAGCAGGATATCGTCTTCGCCGGCGGCGGCGAGGAGCTCGATTGGACATTGAGCGTGCTGTTCGACGCCATGAACGCCATGTCGTCCGATTTCAACGCGACGCCCGAGCGCGCAAGCCGCGCCTACGATGCGGACCGCGACGGTTTCGTGATCGCGGGCGGGGCGGGTGTTCTCGTGCTTGAGGAACTGGAGCATGCGAAAGCGCGCGGCGCGCGCATCCATGGCGAGGTCGCGGGCTATGGCGCGACGTCGGACGGTTTCGACATGGTGCAGCCATCGGGCGAAGGCGCCGTGCGCTGCATGCGCATGGCCATGCAGGATCTCAACGGAACGAAAATCGACTATATCAATCCGCACGCCACCTCGACGCCGATCGGCGACATCAAGGAAATCGAGGCGATCCGCGAAGTGTTCGGCAAGGATGTTCCGCTGATCAGCGCGACCAAGTCGCTGACCGGGCATTCGCTCGGCGCAACCGGGGTGCAGGAAGCCATCTACTCGCTTCTGATGATGAACAATCGCTTCGTCGCCGCATCGGCGAATATCGAACGGCTCGATCCGGCGTTCGAGGACATGCCGATCGTGACCACACTGAAGGACGGAGCAGAGATCGATTGCGTCATGTCCAACTCATTTGGATTTGGCGGAACCAACGCAACGCTTGTGTTTCGGCGCTATGATGCGTGAGACCGCAAACAGGGACGGCAGGTCATGCGTGAGTTGAAAGATCAATCCGGACACAGCGTGAAGCCGGCCGGCCCTCTCATGGAAGGCAAGCGAGGCCTCATCATGGGGGTCGCGAACGACCGCTCCATCGCCTGGGGCATCGCTCGCGCGCTGCACGCCCATGGCGCGAAGCTCGGCTTTTCCTATCAGGACGGGGCCTTTGGCCGGCGCGCTCTGCCGCTCGCAAAATCCATGGACGCGGAGATCATCGTACCGTGCGATGTCGAGGACACGGACTCCGTCGACAATGTCTTCGCGGCGGTGAAGGAAAAATGGGGCAGCCTCGACTTCCTCGTGCACGCGCTGGCGTTCTCCGACCGCAACGAGCTGAAGGGCCGTTACGCCGACACCACGCGCGAGAATTTCTCGCACACAATGGTGATCTCGTGTTTCTCGTTCACAGAGATCGCGCGGCGCGCGGCCGCCCTGATGCCGAATGGCGGATCGCTCCTGACCCTTACCTATGGCGGCTCGATGCGCGTGGTTCCGTCCTACAACGTGATGGGCGTCGCCAAGGCCGCGCTCGAAGCCTCCGTGCGCTATCTCGCCTGCGACTTCGGCGAGAAGGGTGTCCGCGTCAACGCGCTGTCCGCAGGACCGATGCGGACGCTGGCCGGGGCAGGCATCTCGGATGCGCGCGTGCTGTTCAACTACCAGCGCGCCTATGCCCCGATGCGCCGTTCGCCCACGCTCGACGAGGTCGGCGGCGGCGCGCTCTATCTGCTTTCCGATCTGGCTGGGGCGGTGACGGGCGAAGTGCATTACGTCGATTGCGGATACAACGTGATCGCCATGCCCCATCTCGCCGCCCTCAAGGGGCTCGACGCGACCGTCGAGGCAGACGCCGAACAGACGCCGCGGGAAGCCGCGCAATAGCCGTTTCTGCTCCGATTGCGCCGCCGATCACGATCGGGATACGTGGCGAGATGAGCAGCGCACGAGAGATTGCGTGGGTTTACGATACCGGCAGCCTCAACCCTGCGGACAAAGCCCAATGTTGGAGATACTTATCTTTGCGTGCCTCGTCGCCACGCCGGAAAAGTGCCAGGAAATCAAGGTTCCGTTCGACGAGCCTGCCGGCATGAACGCCTGTATGCGCGAAGGCCAGTTCCAGCTCGTGCGCTGGCAAACCGAGCACCCCGACTACATCATCAAGCGCTGGAAGTGCTCACGGTAGAGTGACGCGTCAGGTCCAGCGTCGGCGTCCCGTGACGAGCCCGCCAGCAAACGCGGGTGCCTCACACG
>JBKJVQ010000218.1:0-21234 GCA_046717125.1 Methyloligellaceae bacterium | reverse complement strand
GCCCTTGGCGTCGCCGCCCGTGCCGCACGTGTCGACGCAGCCCGCAGGCGCGTCGATGCGCAAGCTCTTCTCGCGCATGACGCGCGCCGCGCCGACGATTTCGTCGACGCTCTCGCCGCGCACACGCAGGCCCATCAGCAGCGCGCCGATCTGCGCCTGCGTCGCGCGTCCGTCCATCATGACGCCGAACGCCTGCGCGGCTTCATTCTCGGACAGGGTTTCTCCGGCGGCGATCCTGGCGATGAACGGCTTCAGATCGACGGTCTGGACATCCGGCCGGCCGGTCTCAGCCAGCATGCGCCACCGCCCGCTCGCGGACGCGGAGCGGCTTGCGCGTCACGCCAGCGAGGTCGAGGAAATTGGCGAGGATCGCATGGCCGTGTTCGGACGCGATGCTCTCCGGATGGAACTGCACGCCATGCACCGGATGGGTTCGGTGGCGCAGCCCCATGATGATGCCATCGGCGGTCTCGGCCGTGATTTCGAGATCGGCCGGCAGTGTCTCGCGCTCGACGATCAGCGAGTGGTAGCGGGTCGCCGCGAATTGCGGGGGCAGGCTGGCAAATACGCCCGCGCCGGTATGATGCACGGTGGAGAGCTTCCCGTGCATCAGTGTCGGCGCGCGGACGACGCGTCCGCCATAGACCTGCCCGATCGCCTGATGGCCGAGACAGACGCCGAGTAGCGGAATGGTCGGCCCTGCGCGGCGAATCAGATCGAGGCAAATGCCGGCGCGATCGGGGTCGCAGGGGCCGGGCGAAAGCACGATGGCGGACGGCTTCTCATCCAGGACTTCATCGACCGTCACCTGGTCGTTCCGATGCACGCGCGTTTCCGCTCCAAGCTCTCCCAGGAAATGGACGAGGTTGTAGGTGAAGCTGTCGTAATTATCGATGAGGGTCAGCATGGCGCCAGTTATGCGCCGTCGGGATTAGGCGTCAAGCTTGCGTAGCTCGGCTGGAGCGAAGCGCATCCGGGATGGCAGTGTCGATGACCTTGATTACGCGCCGCTTCATCCGGGCTACGGCGTGGACAGCGTCGCTTGCGATGTCGGTGGCTATTTCACCGTCTTTGGCGTCAGGAACTGTTCAAGCCGTCCGTCACCCCAAGCAAGATCGGACCAGGACGCGACGTCGAGCTCAATGTTGGCAACGCCGGCTGTCGGATATTTACTCTTCATCGCCTCGACAAGCTTGACGGGGCCAGAGCCTACAAGCTGCGCCGCGAAGGCATGGAACCCCGGGTTGTGGCCGACAAGCATGACATGACGCGCGGTATTGGGCACTGCACGGAGACGCTGCAGCAGGACCAGTGGCCGCGCGTGATAGAGCGCTTCCTCGAAATGGGTCTCCGGCACCGCGGTCAATTCCTCGGAGGCCAACGCCCAGGTCTCGGTCGTTCTCACGGCAGGCGAACAGAGCACAAGGTCGGGCGCGATGCCGTTCGCCGCCATGGCGCGGCCCATGATGGGCGCGTCTTTCAACCCCCGCTCTGCAAGCGGCCGGTCAAAATCGGCAAGCTTGCTGTCGTCCCAGTCAGACTTTGCATGGCGCAGCAACGTCAGCGTAAGCATCGCAGAAACGTCCCTCCGGTTACTGGCCGCGCCGCGATCGGGCCGCAAAACGTACTGCTTCCTCTGCCGCCCGAAACAGGGCTTTCGCCTTGTTCACGCATTCGTCCTGTTCCGATTGCGGCACGCTGTCGGCGACGATACCTGCACCGGCCTGCACATGCATGACACCGTCCTTGATCACCGACGTGCGCAGCACGATGCAACTGTCCATCTCGCCGGCGGCGGAGAAATAACCGACGCAGCCGGCATAGATGCCGCGCCGCTCCTTCTCCAGTTCATCGATGATCTCCATGGCCCGCACTTTCGGCGCGCCCGACACGGTTCCCGCCGGGAAACCGGCCATCAGCGCGTCGATCGCGTCGTGGCGCGGGTCAAGTTCGCCGGCCACATTCGAGACGATGTGCATCACCTGGCTGTAATATTCGAGGAAGAAGCTGTCGGTGACACGTACCGTGCCGATCTTCGCGACGCGCCCGGCATCGTTGCGACCGAGATCGAGCAGCATCAGATGCTCGGCGCGCTCCTTCTCATCGGCCAGAAGTTCAGCCGCGAGCCGTACGTCTTCCTCGGCAGACGCCCCGCGCGGACGCGTACCGGCGATCGGGCGGATCGTGACCTCGCCGTCACGCACGCGCACGAGAATTTCGGGGCTGGAGCCGACGATCGAGAAGCCGCCGAAATCGAGGAAATAGAGGAACGGCGACGGGTTGACGCGCCGCAGGGCGCGGTAAAGCGCGAATGGTGGCAGCGTAAACGGCGTGGAGAAGCGCTGGCTCAACACGACCTGAAAAATGTCGCCGGCTGCGATGTACTCCTTGGCGCGGGCGACCATGTCGAGATAGTCGGTGGGCGGCGTGTTCGAGGTGGGCTGGGGCAGGGCGGCCGCGATGTCGAGATCGCGTGGATGCGGCAGCGGCGCCTCCAGCCGGGCGACGATGTCGTCGAGACGTTCGACCGCTGCCGCATAGGCGGCGCTCGCCGTGATTCCGTCCGCCGGACGAACCGGCGTCACGACCATCATCTCGTCCTTGACGGAATCGAAGATGACGATTGTCCGTGGGCGGAGCAGAATGCTGTCAGGCAGATTGAGCGCATCCGGCGGCGCGTCGGGAAGCCGTTCGATCAGCCGCACCGTGTCATAGCCCATGAAGCCAAAAATGCCCGCAGCCATAGGCGGCAGGTCGTCCGGCAGCTCAATCGCGGATTCCGCGAGCAGAGCGCGAAGCGAAAGCAGAGTCGGCTGCTTCTCGGCGACGAAGAGTTGCGCGTCTCCCTCCGGCGCCCGGTTGATTTCAGCGGCGGACCCGCGCGCGCGCCAGATCAGGTCGGGGTTGAGGCCGATGATCGAGTAGCGCCCACGGGTAGCGCCGCCCTCGACGGATTCGAACAGGAATGCGTTCTCGCGGCCCTCGGCGATCTTGAGCATCGCCGAAACCGGTGTTTCGAGGTCGGCGACGAGACGTGTGCGGACGACTTGCGACCGCCCCGCCTCGTATGCCGCGGTGAAGGTGTCAAGAGACGGTTCGAGCGCGGCATCGCTCGTGCCCCTGGAAAACGACCCGGGACGCGGCGGCGCGCTCATTGCTCGCTGCCGGTCAACCTGTCGAGCGCCTGACGGTTCACGTTCACGCCGTACCGGGTCTGGAGACCTTTCACGTATTGCATGACCAGATCATCCGCGATGAGGGGCGAGACCTGATCCTGCAGCTTCTTCGCTTCCTCGCCCTCGGGCGGGGCAGGCGGCCGGACCTCCATGACCTGGAACACCATCCGCGTGTTCTGATCGGCGCCGGGCGCGGACCCGTAAGCCTGGGGCGGCAGCGCAAAGGCTTGCGAAACGGCTGAAATATCGGCGGGAAGCCCACCGCCGCCGGCGCGGGTCAAAGGCGGCGTGGTTTTGACCTCGCCATTCCATGCCTTCGCGATGTTTTCGAGGGTTTCGCCCTTCTGCAGCTTTTCGACGAGCTCGCGCGAGAATCGCGACAGACGCGTCCTCTGCTCGTTCTCGCGCCACGACTTTTCGGCTTCAGCCCGAACCTGGTCGAATGGTTTCAGTTCCTCCGGAGTCGATCCCAGAACATCGAACCAGACGTAACCCCCGCCCTCGACCTCGACGGCATTCGCCTCGATACCCGGATCGGAAGCGAACACTTCTCGGACCACGACGCCGCGCTGAGGCAGATCGACCGTCTTGCCGTCGCGACCCATGCCCTGCCGGTCCACGCCATCAATGGTCACATATTTCAGACCGAGCTTCTGCGCGGCCTCCTCAAGCGTGGCGCCCGACGCGCGCAGGTCTTCGACCTTGCCGTAAAGATCAGCGAGCTTGTCCGCGGCGCGCTCTTTGCGCAAATCTTCCTCGAGCTTTTTCTTTGCGTCTTCGAAGCTAGGCGTTTGTCCTGGCTCAATCTCGGTCACGCGTACGAGCGATTTCGAGATCTTGCCGTCGACCGGTTCACTGAGCTGATCCTTCTCGAGTTTGAACGCGGCATCGGCGACAGCTTGATCTGCGAGCTGACTTTTCTGCAGCATCCCGAGATTGGCATCGGGCTCGCTCAGGCCGCGCTCCTTTGCGACCGCCATGAAGTCCACGCCACCCTTGATGCGATCATACGCGGCCTTGGCTTCCTCCATGGTCGGGAAGGATATCTGCTGGACCTGCCGGCGCTCGGGCTTGCCGAGCTGATCCTTACGCGCTTCGTAGGCGGCGCGCAGATCGTCCTCCGAGACCTCAATACCGGGAACAGTCGCGGGCGTCGCTACGATGGCGCCGACGCGGCGATATTCCGGGGCCGTAAAGCGCGGCTTGTTGGCTTCGTAGTAAGTTTTGAGATCTTCCTCGGTCGGTGCTGCGATGTCACCCGCGGCGCTGGCTGGAACTTCGATATAACGCAGCACGCGCGTTTCGCGCGAGAACCGGTTCACCGCGTCGAGCAGCACCTGCGGGGAAGGCACGGAAGCGCCGACCGTGTTTGTCAGCTGCTCACGGATCGATGCCTGCTTCTGCGAGCGGACGAAGGCCTGCTCGTTCAGATCGCCCGCGTTGAGAACCTGCAGAAACCGCTGCTGATTGAATTTGCCGGTTTCGTCCTGAAATACCGGAGACTGCATGATCTCATCCGCAACGGCTTCGTTCGTGATGCCGAGCTCAAGGTCCTTGGCATGCGAATCGAGTGCGGCGCCGCCCACGAGCCGCGTCATGACGCGGTTGTCGAGACCCTGCGCACGCGCGTCGCTGAGGGAAAGCTGCTGCTTGCGCTCGGCGCTCATCTGGCGTTGCTCGAGCTGAACGGCCCGCTGGTACTCCTCCTGCGATACTGCCTCTTCTCCAACGAGAATCAGCTCGGCCTGCCCTGGTCCGCTGAAGATATCGGAAACACCCCAGACCGCGAAGCTGATGACAAGAAGGCCAATCAGCACCTTGGCAATCCATGTAGTAGCGCCTCTGCGCAAAGCCTCGAGCATGTGTCTCAGCAGCCTCTGTGGGGATCAAGGAAGCAACCGCATTGATTTCGCCCGACGTTCGGACAAGCATGCGGCGAAGCGCCGGAATAATAGAAACCGGGACGGGTCGCGGCAAGCCACCGCCCCACGGCCCTAGGTAAAGGAGGGAAACGCGTATGTCGAGACGCCCGCTCGTGGCCGGCAACTGGAAAATGAACGGCCTCGAAGCATCGCTGGGCGAAATCGGCGCTCTGATCGAGAAGCTTGGTTCCGCAGGCCTGCCAAATGCCGACATCATGGTTTGCCCTCCGGCAACGCTCATGCGGGCGGCGGCGGAAAAGCTCGTGGGCTCGGATATCGCGCTCGGCGCTCAGAATTGCCACGCCAAGGCGTCCGGCGCGCATACGGGTGACATTTCCGCCGAGATGCTGGGCGACGCCGGGGCCACGGCTGTGATCGTCGGACATTCGGAGCGCAGGGCCGACCATGGAGAGACCGACGCCGATGTCCGCGCCAAGGCGGAAGCCGTCTGGCGGGCAGGTTTGATGGCCATTATCTGCATCGGCGAGACCGAAGCGCAGCGTAGGGCCGGAGAGACTCTGGACGTTGTCGGCCGGCAAATCCAGGGCTCCGTACCGGAGACAGCGAACGCGGGGAATACCGTTATCGCCTACGAACCGGTCTGTGCGAACGGTACCGGCCTCACTCCGACACCGGAAGACGTCGCCGAAGTGCATGGATTCATTCGGGATATCCTTTCTAAGTTGCTTGTTAACGGCGAGGCCGACAAAATCCGAATCCTGTATGGAGGGTCCGTTAAACCGGACAATGCGGCCGAGTTGATGGCCGTCTCCAATGTCGATGGGGCGTTGGTCGGCGGCGCAAGTCTTAAGGCTGCCGACTTCTACGGGATTGTATCCACCTATCGGTAGGCTTTTGGGCCGCGCGAGGGTGAGACCACCAATTCTGGATACGGGACGGGTGCATGCGATACCGCGCATTCGCGTCAGTGCTGACCTTTGCGATCGTCGCGCCGTTTGCGGCGGCGGGAATTGCGCGCGCCGAGCCGCTCACGATCGGCGCGTGCGAGGAACTCAAGGCCGAACTCACGCGACTTGATTCCATCGACGTTACGAGGGCGCTTGACGAAGGACCCGAATGGGCGACGAAGAATCTCTCCGGCGAGCAGTTGGAGCGCGCTAAGCGCTACGTGCATGTCGACGAAATCGTTCGCTTCCGCTGTCCCGAGCGGGAAGATCTGACGAACGGCAAACCCCCGCCCTTACCCGAGCCCGCTCCCCATCGCGTCCAGAAGATCAAGGAGACCGAGGTTCTCGCCAAGGTTGAGACAGCGAAGCAGGCTGAGGCCGAAAGGCAAATGGAGGCTTTGAAGGCGGCGGAGGCCGAACGAGCGGCGCAGGGGGCCGCCAGACAGGCTGAAGCTGAGAAGCGCAAGGCTGAAGCAGAAGCGGCAAGAGCGGCGCAGGAGCCCGGATCGCCGCCATTCGCAGCGGCTGATGAGAGCGGGCGCCAAGGCGGAAGAGCTGCTTCCGCCGACAAGGCAGCAGCATCGCTCGCGCCAGGTGGGAAACAGCCGGGCGGCGGCGAGCCTCTTCTGAAAACCCGCTTAAAGGGCGACCCAGTCGGACTTTCCCTTCAAGCTCAGCCGAACCGTCGCGCGCCATTGTCCGCCGACGGTATCGTGCCCGGTGAGCCGCAGGATCCGGCGAAGCGCAGACAAGCGGGCAATCAGCGCGCCTCGCGGGCCGAGCCTGTTCAAGCCGTGCCGGTCGACGTCCAGCAGCTTAAGGCGGCCCAGTCCGAAGCGGAGCAACGCAGCCTGGAGCGGGCCAAAGCCGACGAAGACAGCTGGTTCTCGTTTTTCCGGCGCTCGTTTCGCTGACACAAACGCGCATTGATCGCTCGCGCCCGAGTCTGTAAAGGACCGCGCATGAGCTCAGTCGTCCTCGTCATCCATCTTATGGTCGCGGCCGCCCTCGTGGCGGTCGTCCTGTTGCAACGTTCCGAAGGCGGCGCACTCGGCATTGGCGGGGGCGGTGGCGCGGGCGGCGGCTTCATGACGGGACGAGGCGCGGCCAACGTGTTGACCCGGACGACCGCCTTTCTGGCGGCCCTGTTCTTTGTGACGAGCATTACATTGACATTGCTTGCGCGGCGCGACGCCGCGCCGACATCGATTTTTCCGACACAGAATCAGGGAGAGGGCTTGCTGCCCGGTCTGTCGCCGCTTCAGCCCGTCCCGCAGCCCGGCGGGCCTAATCCCGGCGCTGCTCCGCAATCGGCTCCCCAACCCGGCAATGCGCCGCAGGCCCAGCCCGCAGCGCCACAAGCCCAGCCCCAACCCGCGCCCGCGAGCCCGGACAATCCACCGGCCCCAGCCGCTCCGCAGCCGCCTCAGGCTCAGTAACGTGAAATTCGTGGGATGCAGCCGTCGCCTGATGCGACGGGGCTTCCGACTCATATCCGCTTGGCTGTAAGGTCGGGGCCCATGGCGCGGTACATCTTCATTACCGGCGGCGTGGTCTCTTCCCTCGGCAAGGGCTTGGCCTCGGCGGCGCTCGGTGCGCTCCTGCAGGCGCGCGGCTATTCCGTCCGGCTGCGCAAGCTCGATCCCTACCTCAACGTCGATCCGGGGACGATGAGTCCCTACCAGCACGGTGAGGTGTTCGTCACTGATGACGGTGCGGAAACCGACCTCGATCTCGGCCATTACGAGCGCTTCACGGGCCGGCCGGCGAGCCAGGCCGACAACATCACCACGGGCCGCATCTACCAGCAGATCATCGCGCGCGAGCGGCGGGGGGACTATCTCGGCGGGACAGTACAGGTGATCCCGCATGTCACCGATGCCATCAAGGATTTCATCCTATCGGGGAACGAGAATGTCGATTTCGTCCTGTGCGAGATCGGCGGGACCGTCGGCGATATTGAAGGATTGCCGTACTTTGAGGCGATCCGGCAGCTCGGCAACGAATTGTCCGAAAGCCAGTCGATCTTCATCCATCTGACGTTGCTGCCCTGGATTCCGAGCGCCGGCGAACTCAAGACCAAGCCAACCCAGCATTCGGTGAAGGAACTGCGCTCGATCGGCATCCAACCGGACATACTGCTCTGCCGCTGCGACCGGCCCGTGCCGCGGGACGAGCGCCGCAAGATCGCGCTGTTCTGCAATGTGCGGCCGGAGGCGGTCATCGAGGCGTTGGACGTGGCATCGATCTACGAGGTGCCGATCGCCTATCACCGCGAGGGTCTGGATCGGGAGGTGCTTCGCGCGTTCGGAATCGGGAATGCGCGCGAACCCGATCTTTCGCGCTGGGAAACGATCGCGAACAACATCGCGGAGCCCGACGGTGAAGTGACAGTCGCAATCGTCGGAAAATATACCGGGCTCAAGGACGCCTACAAATCGCTCATCGAAGCGCTGGTGCATGGCGGAATTGCGAACCGGGTAAAGGTCAACCTCTCCTGGATCGAAGCGCAGATCTTTGAGGAGGAAGACCCCGCGCCGCACCTCGAACATGTGCACGGTATTCTCGTGCCGGGCGGGTTCGGCGAGCGGGGAGCCGAGGGAAAGATCAATGCGGCGCGGTTCGCGCGCACGCGCAACGTCCCCTATTTCGGCATCTGTTTCGGCATGCAGATGGCGGTGATTGAAGCGGCCCGCGACCTTGCGGGCATCGAGACGGCCAGTTCGACGGAGTTCGGCCCGACCGACGAGCCGCTTGTCGGCCTAATGACGGAGTGGATGCGCGGCAACGAACTCGAACTTCGGCAGGCCAACGGCGACCTGGGCGGGACGATGCGGCTGGGGGCGTATGACGCAGTGCTCGAAAGCGGCAGCAAGGTCGCCGAGATTTACGGCTCGACCCGAATATCCGAACGACACAGGCACCGCTACGAGGTGAACGCGCGCTATCGGAATCGTCTGGAAGCGACGGGCTTGCGGTTTTCAGGATTGTCGCCTGACGGGCTTTTGCCTGAGATCATCGAGATCACGGAGCATCCGTGGTTCGTGGGCGTGCAGTTTCATCCCGAACTGAAGTCGCGACCTTTCGACCCCCATCCGCTGTTCGCCTCATTTATTGGCGCGGCAGTCGAGCAAAGCCGGCTGGTGTAAGGCTGCGACAGTTTTCCCTGTTCCTACTTTGCAACTGCAGCAATGCCCATATTTCTGGCATAAGACGCCGCCGCCCTCAGCGAGGTAGTAGATGTCCCGTCAGGCTCAGGTTAGACGCACGTCAGCGCCCGAGATTGCGCGCCGCAAAGGCGGAACGCCGATCGTGGCGCTCACGGCCTACCACGCCCACACGGCGCGCATTGTCGACCCGCATGTCGATGTGCTGCTCGTGGGCGACTCTCTGGGCATGGTTATGCACGGATTTGACACGACCGTGCCGGTGCCGCTCGAGCTCATGATTATGCACGGCCAAGCGGTCGTACGCGGATCTTCCAGCGCGCTCGTCGTGGTCGACCTACCCTTCGGTAGCTACGAGGAGAGTCCAGGCGTCGCATTCCGCAACGCCGCGCGCGTGCTCAAGGAGACCGGCTGCGGCGCCGTCAAGCTCGAAGGCGGCGTGCGCATGGCGGAGACGGTCCATTATCTCACGCAGCGCGGCATTCCGGTGATGAGCCATGTCGGTCTCACGCCCCAGTCGATCAACATGCTTGGCAGCTTTCAGGCGCGCGGCCGCGACGTGGCGGAATGGGCGGAGATCGAGGCTGACGCGAAAGCGGTGTCGGACGCGGGCGCTTTCGCGGTCGTGTTGGAGGCCATGGCCGAGCTCTTGGCCGCGCGGATTACGAAGCAAATTTCTATCCCGACCATCGGCATCGGCGCGTCGGCGGAATGCGACGGGCAGATTCTTGTGCTTGAAGACATGCTGGGGCTAAACCCGAATCCGCCGAAGTTCGTCAGGGAGTTCGCGCAGCTGGGACAGGCGATCGATGGGGCGGTCGCCCGCTATGCCAAGGATGTGCGCGCGCGTGCGTTTCCCGCTCCTGAGCATACATACGCGCTCCGAAGTGACCCCGAAGACGTCACGAAAAAAACCAAGTTAACGGGCAGGTAAGGGCCTGTTCCGGCGCGCAGGGGGAAGGGCGCGGCGGACACCCCCCAGCTTGCGCCTTCTCGACGCCAGGGCTATAGGCCCGAAGCGGTATTGAGTTTCCGGAGCGTGGACCACACGCCCCGGCAAGGGGTTTTGGCATGAGCGACGGCGACCTGTTTCGCGAAGTCAACGAAGAGATACGCCGGGACCAGATGAAGGCGCTGTGGGCGCGTCATGGCTCGACGGTGCTCGCTGTGGCGGTCGCCCTCGTCGTCGGCGTCGCTGGCTATCGCGGATACACGTACTGGCACGCCAACCGTATCGCGGATGCCGGTGCGAAATTCCACAACGCGTTGACGCTCGCCGAAGCCGGCAAGACCGAAGAGGCGCGCGCCGCCCTGGGCAAGCTCGAAAACGACGCGCCGGCCGGGTACGAGACGTTGGCGAGGCTTCGCCTGGCGGCTGCCAATGCAAAGGGCGCGAAGCGCGATGAGGCGGTCGCGATTTACGACTCGGTCGCGGCCGACGACTCCGCGGATCCCATCTTCAGGGACTACGCGCGCATCCAGGCGGCGACTCTGCTGCTCGACACGGCAGACGCCAAGGCGATCAAGGATCGCGTCGGGGCGCTCGACGCGGACGGCAATCCATGGCGCAGTTCCGCCCGCGAGCTGGTCGGGCTGTCCGCATGGCGCGCGGGCGACCTGAACGCCGCCCAGAAACAATTTTCCGACATTCTTGTCGACCAGGCTGCGCCCAGCAATCTGCGCGAACGCGCAGACATGATGCTGGCTCTGATCGTTGCCGCCGAGCCGCCAAAGCCGGCCGAAGCGGCCAGCCAGTAACGCCAAGCGAAGCGGGACGCTCAGATGTCGTTTTTCCGGCCGTTTTCAAACGTTGGGGTCATTCTCGTTGTCGGGCTTTTCGCAACGGGCGTGGCGGGTTGCGGGGGGCAGAGTTTCAGCAAATTTAATCCCTTCAAGAAGGACGAAAAGCGTCTCGAAGGCGAGCGCGTCCGCGTCTTCCCGGAGGGTCACAAGTTCGGGGCGGAGCCGGAAGTGTTGCAACGGCACCGGGAAAAGACCGCCGCTGATTGCCAGGGCGACGAAAGCAAATGCCCTAAGGAAGCGGAAAAAAGGTGATCCTTTTGGTGTGCAAGTCTGAAACGCCGGCCGTCGCGATCATTTCTCCGGTTGTCGTGGGCAGGCGCATGTATATCTTTACCGATTAGGCGAGCTTGTCGCGCTGAACTGACGCTGCGCACGCCACTCTCTCTCGCGAAGTCCCCATGGCGTTCACCGTCGCTATCGTCGGCCGGCCCAATGTCGGCAAATCTTCACTGTTCAACAGGCTCGTGGGCAAACGGCTCGCGCTGGTCAGCGACATGCCTGGACTGACGCGCGACAGGCGCGAAGCCGAGGCCGATCTTGGCCGGACGACGATCCGCTTCATCGACACCGCCGGCCTCGAGGAAGCGGAGGAAGACTCTCTCGGCGCGCGAATGCGTGCGCAGAGCGAGGCCGCGATCGCCGACGCCGATCTGGTTCTCTTCGTCGTCGATGCGCGCGCGGGCATTACCCCCGCCGACGAGGTTTTCGCCGAGATCACGCGCCGCGCGGGGAAGCCGGTCGTGCTGGCCGCCAACAAGAGCGAGGGCCGCGCCGGAGAGTCGGGCGTGCTCGAGGCCTATGCGCTCGGGCTCGGCGAGCCGGTCGCGACCTCCGCCGAGCATGGCGAGGGTATGTCCGATCTCGCCGACGCGATCCTGTCTCACGTGCTGGAGACGGAACAGGACGATGAAGGCGACGGCCAGGACAAGCCGATCCGAGTCGCAATCGTCGGACGGCCGAACGCCGGCAAATCTACCCTAGTCAATGCGCTGATCGGCGAAGAGCGCATGATCACCGGGCCGGAAGCCGGGATCACGCGCGATGCGATCTCGGTCGATATCGCCTGGCGCGGACGGGGCATTCGGCTGTTCGACACGGCGGGTCTGCGCCGCAAGGCGCGCATCCATGAGCAGGCGGAGCAGCTTTCCGTCTCGGACGCGCTGCGCGCCATTCGGTTTGCCGAGGTGGTCGTGCTGTTGCTCGACGCCAATTCCGCGCTGGAGAAGCAGGACCTCACCATCGCCGATCTCGTCGCGCAGGAGGGCAGGGCGCTCGTCATCGGCGTCAACAAATGGGATACGGTCGAAGATACACAAGCCGAACTCCGCGAACTGCGCGATGCCGTTCAGCGCCTCTTGCCGCAGGTAAAAGGCGTGCAGATCGCGCCCGTCTCTGCGCTCAACATGCGCGGTCTCGACAGGCTGATGAAGTCGGTGTTCGACGCCTACGACACCTGGAACAAGCGCGCGTCGACAGCCGCACTCAACAAATGGCTGATCGGGGCGGTCGAGTCGCATCCGCCGCCCGCAGCGCAAGGCAAGCGCATCCGTCTGCGGTTCATGACGCAGCCCAACGCCCGGCCACCCACCTTTGTGGTTTTCTGCTCAAAGCCGAAGGATTTGCCCGAATCCTATCAGCGCTATCTCGTCAACGGATTGCGCGAGGCGTTCGATCTCCCTGGCACGCCCGTCAGATTGCACCTGCGCAAGGGCGACAATCCCTATGCCTGAGAAATCTTCGGAGGTGTTGTTTTATCATCTCGAGCGGCAGTCGCTCGATCACGTGCTGCCGCTGCTGGTTGAACGCTGCGTGGAGCGCGGCTGGCGGGCGGTCGTGCAGGCAGGAAGCGCGGAACGGGTCGCGGCGCTCGATACGCTGCTCTGGACCTTTCGGGACGACAGCTTCCTGCCGCACGGGATGGCGGGGGACGGTCTCGATATGGAGCATCCGGTCGTCCTTACGGCTGACGAGCGCAACCCGAATGGCTCCACCGTGCGCTTTCTCGTCGACGGCGCGGAGTGCGAAAAGATCGGCGTCTATGATCGCGTCGTCCACCTGTTCGACGGACGCGATCCGGATGCCGTCGCGGGGGCGCGCACCGCATGGAAGCGCGCCCGCGAGGGCGGATACGAGGTCAGCTATTGGCGGCAAGGGAACGGCGGTCGATGGGAAAAGCAGGGCTCTTGATCGAGTAGGGTTTCGACTACTCCGCCGCTTCCGCCATCGCCGTCTCATAGCGTTCGATTTCGGCGAGCCAGCGCTCCTCGGCCTCAGCAAGCTGCCTCGCGAGCAGGCCCCGCTCCTTTGAGAGTTCCGCAGCCCTCGCGCCATCGCCGTCATAGAGAGACGCATCGCCCAGCGCATCGTCGAGGTTCGCGATTCTGCCGCCCAGCCGCTCGACTTCCTTCTCCGCCTTGCGGGCACGTTTCTTCAATGGCGCGAGCGATGCACGGCGCGATGCGGTTTCGCGACGCTGATCGGCACGGCTGAAGCGGGCTATCGATGGGCGGCCGTCAGACGCGGTCAAGCCGCCGCCTGGACCGCGTCCGCGCTCCGCCAGACAGACTTTGCGATAGGCCTCGAGATCGTCATCGAAGGGCGTCGCACCGCCGTCCCTGACCAGCCACAGCCGGTCGACACAGGAGCCGAGCAGATGCCGATCGTGGCTCACGACGATGAGCGCCCCGGCATAGTCGTTCAGCGCACGTATGAGCGCCTCGCGGCTGTCCACATCGAGATGGTTGGTCGGCTCGTCGAGAACCAGCAGATGCGGCTCACGGAATGTGGCCAAGCCGAGCAGGAGGCGCGCCTTCTCTCCGCCGGAGAGGCTCGCGGTTTTCGTGTCGGCCTTGTCCGCGCCAAAACCCATCGCGCCGAGACGGGCCCGGCGCTGCGACTCGGTCGCGTCTGGCATCAGCTCCTTCATGTGATCGAAGGGCGACCGGCCTGCCGCAAGCTCGTCGAGCTGGTGCTGCGCGAAGTACGCAACTTCGAGCTTTTTTGACGCCCGGCGCGCGCCGTCCATAGTTTGGAGCCGTCCGGCGATCAGCTTGGCGAGCGTAGACTTCCCGTTACCGTTCTGGCCAAGAAGGCCGATCCGGTCGTCTTCCGCCAGCGACAGGTTGAGGGCCTTAAGAATCGGGCGATCCGGTTCGTAGCCGACGCTCGCGCTTTCGAGGCGCAACAGCGGATTGCCAAGCTTCTTCTGCGGGTCGGGTATGCGGAACGGCACGACGAATTCGTCGATCTCGGCCGCGATCGGTTGCATGCGAGCCAGCGCCTTGACCCGGCTCTGCGCCTGCCGCGCCTTCGTGTTCTTCGCCCGGAACCGATCGATAAAGGCCTCGATCCGCCGGCGTTCGTCGTCCTGCCGCTTCTTCAGCTTGAGATCGAGCCGCTGGCGTTCGCGCCGGGCCTCCTCGAAATCGTCGTAGCCGCCCGCGTAAAGCGTCAGCTTCCCCTGATGCAAATGAAGGATCTGGTCGACGGCGCTGTTCAGGAGGTCCCGGTCGTGGCTCACGATCAGGATCGTGCCTGGGTAGGTTTTCAGGAAGTTTTCAAGCCACAGCGCGCCTTCGAGATCGAGATAGTTGGTCGGCTCATCGAGAAGAAGAATCTCCGGCGCGGCGAACAGGATGGACGCTAGCGCGACGCGCATGCGCCATCCACCGGAAAATTCAGCGCACGGACGGCTTTGCGCCGCCTCGTCAAAGCCAAGCCCGGCGAGAATGGCGGCGGCGCGGGCAGGCGCGGCATGCGCTCCCATGTCGGCAAGGCGCGTCTGGATGTCCGCGATGCGATAAGGATCGGATGTCGTTTCGGCTTCCGCCAAAAGCACCGTCCGTTCTCCGTCTGCTGCGAGCACTGTCGCGATCAGGCTCTCGAGCCCGCCCGGCGCCTCCTGCGCCACGCCGCCGATACGGGCATTGCGCGGCTTATTGATGCCGCCGTCCGACGGGGCGATCTCGCCAAGGATCAGCCGCAGGAGTGTCGTCTTGCCTGCGCCGTTGCGGCCCACCAAACCGATCTTGTGCCCTTCGGGAATCGCGGCCGTTGCCCGATCGAGGATCAGGCGCGGGCCGAGCCGGTAGGTGACGTCGTTAAGATGCAGCATGGATCAGATAGAGATGTCGAACTGCCTGAGAGGACGGCCAACAGCGCAAAATAGGCCGCCACGGTGACCGTGTAGAGCAAGTGGCGCTACCACACGGGCGTCAGAACGTGAAGCTTACCAGCGCGATAGTGACGCCGGCGCTGCCGATGATAGCCAGCACTCTTTCGCCTCGCAGCAGCCGTCCCTCCCGAAGCGCGAGGCTGATCGCCAGCGGAATGGAAGCCGAAGACACATTTCCAAAACGCGGGTGAATATCGAATGCGAGGCTGTCAGGTAGGCCGCAGGTGCGCATCAGCAGTGCCGACGCGCGCGAACTCGCCGAATGGGTAAGTACGATCGAGTATCCACCTGCGGAGATCGTCGGATCACTACGGTAGAGATCGCCGATCCGGCGCACCGCGAAACCGATCAGCCGGTTGGAGTCGACTACGAACTGGCCGGAAGCTCCGACGACCGATGGCGGCGTCAACGCAAAACGCCCAATATTGTCGAGCGGGATCATGCATAAGTCGAAGTGCTCGGCGAAGGTCCGGAACACGGCGTAATAGTCGCTGTCTGGATCGTGCGTGACGACCGTCGCCGTCGCGGCTTCGCCCACAGTGAGCGCAGCGAAGCCCGACTCTGCCTCGGCCGCGCAGGGCAGATCGAGGCGCGCGCTTCCGACCATGCCGATTTCGCAGTTCACCACGAGCGCGTGTCGCCAGCCGCGGCTCGCCAATAGAGCCTTCGCCACCTCCATCGCCCGGACCCAGCCCGCGCAGGCGTCGAGCACGTCGAAGGCGGTGGCATTGGTCGCGCAAATTGCGTGCTGGATGCAGGGCGCAGTCGCTGGCTCCAGCCAGCCGCGCCCAATCCCGCCATAGATGATCAGATCGAGCTCGCAGGGCGCAACGCCGGCTTCGTCGAGCGCCTGTTTCGCGGCCGCCACGGCAAAGCCCAGTGCCGGCTCGCCAGCTTCGGCCACATGACGTTCCATGCTCCCGGAGATGCGCCACTGCGCCCGGATGCGCGTTTCGAAACCATCGAGATCGTCTGAGGTAAAGCGATCGGCATTGGCCGCGCGCACGCGCCGGATGACCTCGTCATTGTCGACGATTTCAGAGGGAACGGCATGCGCGACCGCGGCAATGCGCATCTGGCCGGCTCACACTTCGCTGCCTAACTATGGGCGCGCGACAGTTGCCGCGCAACATGGGCTATGGTTGCTCGGCCTCTCATGCGCCGCTATAAGCGCCGCCGAGCGAAACCGTTAGGGAACAGAATCCGTATGGCCATCGAGCGCACGCTGTCGATCATCAAGCCAGACGCCACGGCACGCAACATCACGGGCGCGATCGTAAAGAAATTCGAAGATGCGGGCCTCAGGGTCATCGCCCAGAAGCGCGCGAAATGGTCGAGGGCTGAGGCCGAGAAATTTTACGCCGTGCACAAGGAGCGGCCGTTCTACAACGATCTCGTCGCGTTCATGATTTCCGGCCCGATCGTTGTGCAGGTGCTCGAAGGCGAGGGCGCTGTCGCGAAGAACCGGCAGGTGATGGGCGCGACCGATCCGGCCAAGGCGGACGCGGGAACTATCCGTAAGGAGTTCGGTGAAGGGATCGAACGGAACTCGGTGCACGGTTCGGACAGCGCCGAGAACGCGGCCGCCGAAATCGCCATGTGCTTCGGCAAGGATGAAGTCGTCGGCTAAACTATGAGCGCGCGTCCCGCGCTTCGATGCGATCCGGCGCTTCGAGCTGCTTCGGCTCGGAGTCGTCGCGCGCGGCGTCGCGTCGCGCCTTCACCTGCGACAAGAGGATGCCGCCGCCGATCAGCGAGACCGTGACGCCGAGCGCCAGCAGCGACGGCACATGCCCGATCAGTTGCTCATAGCCGATCTTGCCGCCGATGAAGATGAGCAGCAGGCCAAGCGCGGGGCGCAGATAGACGAGGGACTGGAGGCCGCCCGCCACCGCGAAATACATGGCGCGCAAGCCCACGACGGCGAAGATGTTGCTGGTGTAGACAATCAGCGGATCTGTGGAGATCGCCAGCGCTGCTGGAATGGAGTCGATGGCAAAAATGAGATCCGCCAGCTCGATCATCATCAGCGCCAGGAACAGGCGGGTCGCGTATAGCCTCGCGGTGCTCCCAATCGGATAGGAGCGCTTGACGAAGAATTTCTCGCCCGAGAGTTCCGGATCGATCCGAAAGAATTTCGTTGCGATCCGCAAAAATTTGCCGCTCGGAACCTCCGGCTCTTCGTCTTTTGACAACAGGATTTTGACGCCGGTCGCGAGTAGCAGAACCGCGAAAACGATCAGCAGCCATTCGAAACGCTGAATGGCCGCGGCACCCAATCCGATCATGATGCCGCGCATGACGATCGCCCCGACGACACCCCAGAACAGCACCCTGCGGCGCAGGCTCTCGGGGATCGAGAAATGCGAAAAGATCAGCGCGATGACGAGCAGATTATCGACGGACAGGCTGACTTCGAGCAGGTAAGTCGTTGCGAACAACGCGCCCGTATCGACGCCGTACTCGTACGTCATCCACAGTCCGAACCCGCAGGCGATTGCGAAATAGATGAAGGTCAGCGTGAGCGCGGTTTTGACCTTCGGCTGCGCATCGCGCATCCAGAACAGATCGAAGCAAATGATGCCCACAACAATCGCGGCGAACACAAACCACACGACGCTCGGCGCGGGGGAGCCCGCCGCCTGAGCGACGGCCTCGGCGGCTGAGACGGTCATGTCCATGAAGTACTGGCCCCTGAAATTCGCTGCGGTCGGGTTGTCCGGCCGCACGCCGGGACGTACCGGCAAAACACGCAGCCGGCGTTCAGGAAATGGTGATCTGACATGATGGCGTCAACAGGGCTGGCCCGGTCGCAGGCAAGGCGGGAACGTAGAACGAACTGGGTCTCAGTTGCGAGCGTGAATGCGGAACGGCAATCCGCCCTTGGGGCAGAGCGTGACGGTCGCGTGGATCTTTGCCGGCACGGGTCCGACATACTCTGGCGTGAAGCGGCGGAGCAACTGAACAAGTGCCAGCGTGTTTTCGATCTGCGACAAAGCCCCGCCAATACAGGCGCGCTTGCCCGCGGAAAACGGCAGGTAGCTGTACTTGACGCGCTTCTTCATGCGTTCGGTCGAGAACCGTTCGGGATCGAACGTTTCCGGGTCGATCCAATAGGCCGGATTGTGATGCGCCACATAGGTGCACATCACCATCTTGTCGCCCTTCCTGATCTGGTGGCCGGCGATCTCGTCGTCGCCATCAGCGATGCGGATGAGGGCCCAGATCGGCGGGAACAGCCGCATCGTCTCCTGGATGACCATGCGCGTGTATGATAGTTGCTGAACCTGGTTCCACGTCGGATCGGCGTCCCCGCACACGGCGAAGGCTTCGTCGCGCACGCGCTTCATGGCTTCGGGATGCAGCGACAGGAGATAGAGCGACCAGGCCAGGGTGAGCGCGGTCGTCTCCGTGCCCGCCCACAGATATTGCTTCATTTCGTCGATCACCTGCTGGCGGTCGAACTCCGGAAAATCGGGATCGGCTTCGGCGCGCTCCAGTGAAGCGAGAAGCGTGTTCTGCCGGTTCTCGACGATGTTCGCGCCAAGCACAGCTTCTGGAATTCCGGCCCAGACTTCCATCGCTTTCGCGGCGTCTTCCTGCGTGATTTCGACGAGTTCGCCCGAGACCTTCTTCAGGCGGATCGATTTGTGGTTCATGACATCCGTGTACGCCTTGACCTGGCTAAACACGAAGTTGGGGTTGAACGGCATCTCACGATCGAACAGCGCCTTGCAGACCATGTCGGCAGCGAGAGTCCACGTTTCCTCGACCATCTCGACGACTTCGCCGCTCAGGGCGAGGTCTCCCCAGCGCGCTTCCTTGGCGTGGATCGCGTCCATCAGGTAGGGGAAATAGACTTCGAACATGCCCGGGTGAAAGGAGGCTTGTTGCGGCACGCGGATTTTCTGCCAGAGAGCTCCGTCGACGGTGATCATGCTCTTGCCAAAGATCGGCGTCAGGCCATCGAAATACTTGATGTAATTGTCCGCGTTGTCGACCAGCACGCGCTTGAAATGATCGACGTCACTCAAGAGAAATATCTTCTGTGTCTTGAGATTTACGGGTATGACACCGCCGTATTTTTGGCTCATCTGCATGAGAACCTGCATTGGGTTGTCAGAATAGAGCAAGGGCGTCAGCTTGAACCAAATGCTCTGCTCCTCGCCAAGGGCGTGAGGGCTTTGCTGAGCGACAGTCATGCCAATTCCTTCAACTTGCGTCTGGCTCGCGGGATTTCGGGTCAGCGTCCGGACGGAGAGGTCAGCCGCTGCAGCGAAAACGCCCCTCGTTGACGCCATAACTGCGTCGGCCAAGGCCTTTTTGGTGTTATCACCGGCCAGCGATTCATGTCCATATCAGGGCGACCGTAGCGTTACCCTGTTGCGGAGAGACAACACGCGAACGGATCGACCGTTCAAAAACCAGTGCTGCCAACGCGCAACGTGACTGTCTTCTCATCGCGATTCAAGTCACCGGGACGATCCGCCGCTTCTCGATCGCGGGTTGTATGAGGTTTTCGGGCAACTGGAACCGTCCGTCGATCATCACGCGTTCGCCGACGACATGGGCGCGGCCCGAGGCCACAAGCATTAAAGCGTGCGGGTAGAGAACATGTTCGGCCGCCAGCACACGGGCAGCCAAAGTCTCCTCGGTATCGTCCGGGGCGACGGGCACCGCAGCCTGCGCCACGATCGGCCCTTCGTCCATTTCATGCCTGACGAAATGCACCGTGCAACCTGCGATCCGAACGCCCGCTTCGAGCGCACGGCGATGCGTGTCGAGGCCGCGGAACGCTGGCAGCAATGACGGGTGAATGTTCAATTGCCGGTCGCGCCATGCGTCGACGAAGCGTGTCGTCAACAGGCGCATAAAGCCGGCACTGCAGACGAGATCGACGCCGAATTCACGCAAGGCCGCATCCAGTTCGACCTCAAATGCATCCCGGTTCGGATGCCGCGTGTGATCCACCACGCGGGCGGGAATGTCCGAGTTGCGTGCGAGTTCGACACCGGGCGCTTCCGGCCGGTTGGACAGCACACAGACGATTTCGGCAGGATAATCCGGCTGCCGGCAGGCGTCGATCAGCGCCTGCATGTTCGAGCCCCGTCCCGAAATCAGGATGCCGATACGCGCTTTCGCGGTCACGGCATAAAGTCCGGATCGCCGACATACCGCACGGAGGGCTCCGTCTCTCCTGCGGATATAAGCCGGCCGATCTCCCTCGGCTGTTCGCCGGAGGCCGCGAGCAACTCTATGACCTGCGCGGCGTTGGATGGCGCGACGACGACGATCATGCCGATGCCGCAGTTAAATGTTCGGAGCATTTCATCGCGCGGAATATCGCCGCTCTCAGCCAGCCAGCGGAACACAGGCGGCGCGCTCCATGCGCTCAAGTCGATTGCCGCCGCGACGCCACCCGGGAGAATGCGCGGCAGATTCTCTGTGATGCCGCCGCCGGTGATATGCGCCAGCGCCTTGACCGCGCCGGTTTTACGGATGGCGTCAAGCAGCGGGCGGACATAGATGCTGGTTGGGGCAAGCAGCACTTCGCCGATCGACCGCGAGCCTTCGGGCGGGAAGGGAAAGCTCCACTCAAGTCCCTGATCGGCGATGACGCGCCTCACCAGCGAATAGCCGTTCGAATGCACGCCCGACGAGACGAGACCGATGAGCACGTCTCCCGGTGCGATATCTTCCCGGGGCAGCAGCTTCCCGCGTTCGGCGGCGCCGACGGCAAATCCCGCCAGATCGTAGTCGCCGGGCGGGTAGAGGCCGGGCATCTCGGCGGTCTCGCCGCCGATCAAGGCGCAGCCGGCGAGGCGGCAGCCCTCGGCGATGCCGGCAACGATGCGGCGGGCGACGTCGACCTCGAGCTTGCCGGTCGCGTAATAGTCGAGGAAGAACAGGGGTTCTGCACCCTGGACCACCAGGTCGTTGACGCACATGGCGACCAGGTCGATGCCCAGCGTGTCCGGCCGCGCCGCCTCGATCGCGATCTTGACCTTGGTGCCGACGCCGTCGGTCGAGGCGATCAGGATCGGATCCCGATACCCCGCGGCACGCAGGTCGAAGGCAGCACCG
>JBKJVQ010000217.1:0-2756 GCA_046717125.1 Methyloligellaceae bacterium | reverse complement strand
TGTGGGTGTGTGCTATCGCACTTCGCACGGCTGGGCCCCTTGCGCGCAGGGCCGTAACCCAAGGCGCGCTCGATGATCCCGCGCGCGCTTGAAGCCGAGATCCTGCGCTTACATCACACCGAGCATTGGCCAATCGGTACCATTGCCGGGCAACTACGGATACATCACGGCACTGTGCGACGGGTGCTCGCGCAGGCGGGCGTGGCGCTGGCGAAGACCACGGTGCGCGCCTCGATGATCGAGCCGTATTTGGCCTTCGTCCTCGAGACCCTCACCAAGTACCCCACGTTACGCGCGTCACGACTCTACACCATGGTGCGCGAGCGCGGTTACCCCGGCGCGCCCGATCACTTCCGCGCGCTCATTGCACAGTTACGCCCGCGACCGGCAGGCGAGGCGTATCTGCGGCTACGCGCTCTTCCTGGCGAGCAAGCCCAGGTCGACTGGGCGCACTTCGGCAAGCTCACCATCGGCCGTGCCGTGCGTCCGCTGATGGCGTTCGTGATGGTGCTTTCCTATTCGCGCCATTTGTTCCTGCGCTTCTACCTCGGGGCCTCGATGCCTTACTTCATCCGCGGCCACGTGGAAGCGTTCTCCCATTTTAATTCGCTGCCGCGAGTACTGCTGTATGACAATTTAAAGAGCGTAGTGCTCGAGCGCGTAGGCGATGCCATCCGTTTCCATCCGACGCTGCTCGAGTTAGCCGCCCACTACCACTTCCAGCCGCGCCCGGTAGCGGTGGCGCGCGGCAATGAGAAAGGCAGAGTGGAGCGCGCCATTCGTTTTGCACGCGATGCCTTCTTCGCCGCGCGCGGCTTCCGTGATCTCGACGACCTGAACGCGCAGGCACTGGCCTGGTGTGAAGGAGCTGCTGCCGAGCGGCCTTGTCCAGAGGACCGCAGGCGCAGTGTGCGCGAAGTGTTTGCAGAAGAACAACCACACCTGCTCAGCTTGCCGGCAAACCCATTTCCGTGCCAGGAACGCCTTGAGGTAAGCGTGCTCAAGGTGCCCTACGTGCGCTTTGATTTGAACGACTACTCGATCCCTCACGCGCACGTAAACCGCACTTTGATCGTGCTCGCCAACCTCGCTAGCGTGCGCATCCTCGACGGCGCGGAAGTGATCGCCACCCATCCACGCAGCTTCGACCGCGGCGCGCAGGTTGAAGTGCCGGCGCACATCGATGCACTCGTCGTGCACAAGCGCGCCGCGGGTGCGCATCGCGCACAAGACCGTCTGCAGCACGCGGCAGCGAGTGCCAAGCCCTTGTTCCTGCGCGCCGCCGAGCGCGGTGCCCATCTGGGCGTGCTCACCCGCGGGCTTCTACAGTTGCTCGACAGCCACGGCGCGCAAGCCCTGGAAGCAGCAATGGCGGCGGCACTGGCCGTAGACGCAGCGCATCTTGGCGCCGTGCGCCACTTCATCGACGCCCAGGCTCATGCCCGCGGCCAACGCCCGCCTATCGCGGTGCCACTGCCCAATGATCCGCGCCTGCAACACTTAAGCGTGCGTTCCCAGCCATTAGCCGATTACAACCAACTTACCAAGCAGTCCAATGATGAAAGCACCCATAATGACCGAGACAAACCTAAACCTTGACACAGCACGAGACCGGTTGCGCCGGCTTGGCTTTTACGGCCTGCTGGCGCAGGCCCCGACACTACTCCATGAGCCGTGGCTGGCACGGGTCATCGAAATCGAAGACACCGAACGCGCCCGCCGCTCCCTCAAACGGCGTCTCGATAACAGCCGCTTGGGCGCGTTTAAGCCGATCGCCGACTTCGACTGGACCTGGCCCGCCAAGTGCGACCGCAGCCTGCTCGACGAGCTCTTCTCGCTCGCCTTCATCGAAGAAGCGGCCAACGTGGTGTTCATCGGACCCAATGGCTTGGGTAAAACCATGCTCCTCAAAAACCTCGCCCACCAGGCGGTCCTGCACGGCCACAGCGCACGCTTCACGCTGGCCTCCGATATGCTCCACCATCTCGCCGCTCAGGACTCCACCATCGCGCTCGCTCGCCGACTGCGCCGCTACACCAGCCCAAGGCTGCTCGCGATTGACGAGCTCGGGTACTTATCGTACGACGCTCGCTACGCCGATCTACTGTTCGAGGTGGTCACCCGGCGTTATGAGCAGCAGCGTTGCATTCTCTTGACCACCAATAAAGTATTCGGCGAATGGAGTCAGGTGTTCCCCAATGCGACTTGCGTCGGTACCCTCGTCGATCGCCTGCTGCACCGAGCCGAGATCGTTGTTGTCGAGGGTGAAAGCTATCGCCTCAAAGAGGCTCACGAGCGCGCCGCGCAAAAAGCCAAATTGCGCAGCCCCGCTCCACGTAAGCAGCGCTAAACGCTGATGCTCAAACCGAATCACTTGCCACTCGTTTGTCTGCCTGTGGATCTGACAGACGAGGTGACCGCCAAGCTGGTGGAGTTCCTGCATGAACTCACTCAAGCCCTCGAGCGCCACTACGGGGCGCAGCTCAAGCGCTACTACAGCCCGACCGACATCGCTCAGCGCCATTCCGATCCCACCGACCCGCCGTTTTAATCGATCCCGTGCGACGGCTCGTGGTCGTGTGAAGTCGCCAGCGTCTCACCCACGTCGTGATTACTTGCTTGCCATCAATTCGCGGCCATCACCAAAATGACGCGCTTTCATAACCCCGCTAACATCAGGCTGCCGTCGCGCTCAGGCTGCCGGTCGTACAGCGCTTGCTCCAGCGCGTCGAGCACGAAATCCGTGCGCATCGAGC
>JBKJVQ010000216.1:0-34835 GCA_046717125.1 Methyloligellaceae bacterium | reverse complement strand
TCGGGTTTCAGCTTCACCGCCTTCCGGATCAGCTCGATCGCGGCTTTCAGGTTCTTGTTTTGATCGACCCATGAATAGCCGAGATAGTTCAGGACCAGCGGCTGCTCGCCATCGAGATCTAGTGCCTTCTTGAAGTCCGCTTCCGCATTGTCCCACTGCTTCAGGCGCTCATAACAGACGCCGCGCGCATAAAAGAGCGTCCAATTCTTCTTCTCGGGAAGGCCCACCAGGCTGATCGCGCGATTGTAATAGTCGAGCGCCTCGCCGTAACGCTCATGCGCGCGCATGATGTTGCCCAGCGCGTCGAGCGGGCGGAAGTCCTTGTTCTGCTTTAAGGAAATGCCGTCAAGCAGGGTCTTGGCCTCGTCGACGCGCGTCAGCGTGTTGAGTGCAAAGGCCTTTCGGATCTGCACGCTCAGCCAGAGCGGCGACGTCTCCGCGATGCGGCTGTAAGCGTCGATGGCGAATTCCGGCTTTTCCGTCGCTTCCCACGCTTCAGCCAGCGCCAGGTTGGCGAGCGGCAGCGATGGCTCGAGATACAGCGCAAGCTGCAGGAACACGATCCCCATCTCGACGCCGCCCTCGCCGGTCAGCGCGTCGCCGATGCCATAGAAGACTTCGGACAAACCTTCGCGCGCCGAGCTGACGAGCAGTTTGGTCTCGGTCTTCGCCTCGATTTCCTCAAGCAGCGAGGTCGACAGCGGGTGGCCCGCGGTCTTGTGGATATGGCGGCGCAACGTCTTGAGCGCGCCTTTCTGATCCCCGGCTGCCGCCTGATGCCGCGCATAGGCTTCGGCGATACGGAGGGTGCCGGGATTTTTGCTGAAGGAGTCTGCCAGAGCCTCTGCCGCAAGATCGCGTTTGCCCGCAAGATCGGCGATCAGGCCGCGGTGATAGCGCTCGTAGAACCGCGCCCACTCGGCGTCGTCGAGATCCTTCAAGGATGCGAGCGCCTCGTCGTAACGGTTGTCGGCCGCGCGTGCCCAGGCGCCGGCGAGCGCCGACGTCAGGTCCGCGATCGGCCCCTTGCGCGCCTGATTGAAATGCTCTTCGGCGATTTTGAAGTCGCCATCGCGAAAGGCCTTACAACCGAGCACGAAGCGCGCGACGCGATGGCCGGGCTCCTCGGCGGTCAGCTTGGTCGCAAGCTCGACCGCTTGGTCCCAACGGCCGGCGGTGGCTTCGAGCAGAAAAGTCTGCTCGAGAATCGCCTCGTTGTCCGGATCGCGCTTCAGAGCGCGACCGTAGAAATCCGCCGCCGCACTTGCGTCGCGTTCGCCGCGCGCCACGCGTCCGGCGAGATAATTGCCGAGGAGCGACGTGCCCTCAACCGGCGCAACGATCTTGTCGTCTGCCGATCCGACGGGCTCGGCGGCGAACGCCGGAGCCGCCACCATCGCAGCGAGGACGGGAAGCAGCGCCACGCGCCGCAAGAGCGATAGTCGCAAAAGCTTCATCATCTCTCCACGCGGCTGTCCCTTGCGCAACAACACCGCGCTCCGAGGGGATGGTTACGGAATTCTCCTATTCCTGCAAATCAATAAAGGCGGCGGTAGGGCGTTGACCCGCTGCGTTGCAGAAAGCCAACCTCACATATTCGGGTAGTTCGGGCCGTCGCCGCCCTGCGGGGGAACCCATGTGATGTTCTGCGCGGGATCCTTGATGTCGCAGGTTTTGCAGTGGACGCAGTTCTGCGCGTTGATCTGGAAACGCGGGCCGGAATCTTCCTCCACAACCTCGTACACGGCAGCTGGGCAATAGAGCCGAGCGGGCTCGGCATAGAGCGGCAGATTCTCGCGGATCGGGATTGAGGGGTCTGTCAGCAGGAGATGGACCGGCTGGTCTTCCTCATGATTCGTGCCCGACACGAACACGGACGAAAGCCTGTCGAAGGTCAGCTTCCCGTCGGGTTTGGGGTAGGCGATCTTCGGCGCTGCATCCGCGCGCTTCAGTGTTGCCCAGTCCGGTTTTCTATGCGCAAGCGTGTAGCCGAGCTTCGGCAGCAGCGTGTTGAGCCACATCTCCATTCCACCCAGCATCGTGCCGAGCATCGTGCCAAAGCGCGACAGAAGCGGCTTGACGTTGCGCACGGGACTGAGGTCCCGACCGATGGGTCCGCTGCGCCAGTTCAGTTCGTAGGCGGACAATTCGTCGTGCTGCCTCTCTTCCACGATCGCGGCGAAAGCTGTCTCCGCTGCCTCGATCCCGGACTGCATCGCGTTGTGCGAGCCCTTGATGCGCGGCACGTTGACGAAGCCCGCCGCACAGCCGATCAGCGCGCCGCCGGGGAAGACCAGCTTCGGCACGGACTGCCAGCCGCCTTCGGTGATGGCGCGCGCGCCATAGGAGATGCGCTCGCCGCCCTCGAATGTCGGGCGGATCGCGGGATGCGTCTTGAAGCGCTGGAATTCGTCGAACGGCGAGAGATAGGGGTTCTCGTAATCGAGATGCACGACGAAGCCGACAGCCGCCAGGTCTTCGCCGAAATGGTAGAGGAACGAGCCGCCGCCAGTCGCATTGTCGAGGGGCCAGCCTAGCGTGTGCTGCACGAGACCGCGTTTGTGTTTGTCGGGTGCGATGCGCCACAGCTCCTTGAGGCCGATCCCGTATTTCTGCGGCGACTTGCCCTCGCACAATCCGAACCGCGCCATCAGCTCCTTGGCGAGCGAGCCGCGCGCGCCTTCGCCGATCAGCGTGTATTTCGCCCTTAGTTCCAGACCCGGTTGGTAGGCATCGGTCGGCTCACCGTCGCGCCCCACACCCATAGCGCCAGTCACCACGCCTTCGACCGCGCCGCCTTGCTCGATCAGAAGCGATTTCGCCGCAAAGCCCGGATAGATCTCGACGCCTAATGCTTCGGCGCGTTCGGCGAGGAAACGGCACAGATTGCCCAGGCTGCCCACGTAGCAGCCATGGTTCTTCATGAGTGGCGGCATGAGGAAGTGGGGCAGGGGCACCGCCGATTTCTCGGTCAGGTAGAGGAACCGATCCTCGGTCACGGGGGAGTCTGACGGCCCACCCGTTTCGCGCCAGTCGGGGATGAGCCGGTCGAGCGTGACGGGGTCGATGACCGCGCCCGACAAGATATGCGCGCCGACCTCCGATCCCTTTTCCAGCACGATAACGGAAATCTCGCGATCCGCTTCCGCCGCGAGCTGCTTCAGCCGGATGGCCGCTCCTAGCCCAGCCGGACCTGCGCCGACCACGACCACGTCGCACTCCATGGTCTCACGATCGGCCTGGGGCTCGGGCTCGGTTTCGGTCGCGGGCTCGGGCGTCATCACGTCGTTCATGCGTCGTCCTGTCATGCGGGAGGGCTATAATCCATGGCATAGCGCGGGCGGGGGCAAGCGATAAACTCGGCAAACGTCCGAAGATTTGCAGCATTGCGCAGCGACGTTCACATCCACAGTCCGGAACAGATGATCGATCGGGCGGAAATAACCGACGGGGAAGCGCTCGCCTGGCTCAAATGGCAGGTCGAGATGGGCGCGGACGAGGCGATCGCCGATCAGCCCACCAACTATTTCGCGCGCGAGATAGCCGCGCCGCCACGGCTCCGCGCGCCGCAGGTATCGCCGAGCCCGGAGCGTGTCGCTCCGGTAGCGCGGCCTCCGTCACCGCCTTCGCCGCGGGGAGTAAGCACGCCCGATAGCGGATCGCTCGAAGCGCTACGCGATACGATCGCGGCGTTCGAAGGCTGCGGGCTGAAGCGCACCGCCAAGTCTCTTTGCTTCTACCGGGGCGCGGCGCAGGCGCGGGTCATGCTGATCGGCGAGGCGCCCGGGCGGGACGAGGATCTCTCCGGCATGCCGTTCGTCGGGCGTGCGGGCCAGATGCTCGACCGGATGCTGGCGTCGATCGGGCTTGACGAGTCGTCGGTCCACATCACCAACATCGTCTATTGGCGGCCGCCCGCAAACCGGAACCCGACGCCCGACGAGATCGAGGCCTGCCGCCCGTTTCTCACGCGGCAGATTGATCTGGTCGGACCGGATTGCATCGTGGCGCTAGGCGGCCCGGCCGCCAAACAGCTCGCCGGCACCGCTGATGGGATCATGCGGCTGCGCGGACGGTGGCGCAAAGTGACCGTAGCGGGCCGGGAAATTTCGCTGCTGCCGACGCTGCATCCGGCCTATCTGCTCAGGACCCCGGCGGCGAAGCGGCTCGCGTGGCGCGATCTTCTTGCGCTGCGGAAGTTCCTGCGCGCGGGTCAAGGGTGACGCCGGCGGCGGCCCATGCCAAGACACCGACAAAGAGGCCAAGGAGGGCCAGATGAAAGGCATCGACGAGAGCCGCGCATTCGTGCCCGTGCGCATGGCCGTGCTGACCGTATCGGACACGCGAACAGAAAAGGAAGACGTCTCGGGCCCGAAGCTCGCCGCGATGATTGCCGCTGCTGGACATGAGGTCGCCCACCAGAAAGTCGTGCGCGACGACACGTTCGCCATCCGCGCGCTCGTTGAGTCGTGGATCGTGAATTCCAATATCGACGTCATCATAACGACCGGCGGCACCGGCTTTACCGGCCGCGATGTGACACCCGAGGCTATGAAGCCGTTGTTCGAGAAAGAGATCGACGGGTTCGCTGTCCTGTTCCACCAGCTCAGCTACGAGAAGGTTGGTACATCCACGATCCAGTCGCGCGCCTGCGCGGGCGTCGTGCGCAATACATTCATCTTTTGCCTTCCGGGTTCGCCCAGCGCCTGCGAAGATGCCTGGGAAGGCATCCTCAAATTCCAGTTCGACAGTCGTCACCGTCCCTGCAACTTCGTGCAGATAATTCCGCGGCTCGACGAGCATCGCCGCGCGGCGGAGTAAGCAGCGATTCAGCGCCAACAAATGCGGTGTAGCTTTCGCCATTATCCACATCGCTCAGCGTTGCGGCGAATGCGACCGACGCTGCTGAGACATTGCGTAGCGTGTCGGCCAGAGTGTGCTCGGTCGACCAACGAATATCGCGGAATAGTCCCGGCGTGCGCCGCGAACGCTTTGCGCCGACTAGCCAGTAGCCGCCATCGGTCGCGGGGCCGAACACGAATTTGGCGGAGCCGAGACGCCTGAATGCGGCGGCGACGTGATGGGCGCGCAGATCGGGAATGTCGCAGCCGACAATGATGGCTGGGCCGGGCGGGATACGATCGAACACGCGCTGCATGCGATTGCCGAGGTCTCCTCGTCTCTGCAGGAGGATGTTCGCGCGGCGTGGCCATGCGGGATCACGCAAGGCGGTATCGGGCGTAACGGCAATCCAGGTGCGCCAACGCGGATCGCTACCCAGCCGCCTGATCGTGTCGGTCAGCGTGGCCCGGTAAAATCGTAGCGCTGCAGCCGCACCGATGTCACGCGCGAGCCGGGTCTTCACCGCGCCGAGGCGCGGCGCTTTGGCCATGATCACGAGATGGGGCCGGGGCGGCGTCATCGCCCCAGCCGAAGATGGTTCAGACGCAGGCCTTTGTCTTGGCTGCGCAACGGATAATCGGGCCGGACATCCTGCAGTCCGTGCCGTAACTCCGCACCCAAACGGTGTTGGACTTGTTTCTGAGGGCAAAGCGATTCACGCGCCGGTTGGCACGCCGCATCGCTATCTTGTCGGCGCTTCCTTCGGACAACGCCGTCGCTTGGGCGGACACGATTTTGCAGGTGCGCGCTTCCGCATTATCGTGAAAAACGGCGAATGCCGTGCAGGCGATAATTGCGGCGGCGGTCAAGCTCAGAATACGGCTCATGTTGCTCTCCGGCAATTTGCGAACCCGCATCGGAGACCTTGCCGGCCCCCCGCGGGCACATGAGATTACACCGGATTTTCGTCATTCATAATAGCGAGCAAGAAGTCGCGGCGACACACGCAGGTAATAAGCGGCGAGCAGCGCGGCGTTGCGCATCATGCGCATGAAGTAGCCATTCTTGTGGTAGCGCCGGTTTGACGTGATCGCGCGGGCGCGCAGCATGTGGACCCGGCGGCGGCCAAGCCTGCGCACGAGATCGACATCCTCCATCAGGGGGATCGAGCGATAGCCTCCAAGCGAGGAATAGAGGCGCCGGGGGATTAGCAGGCCCTGATCGCCATAGGGCAGGCGGAACAGCGCGCAACGTAGCGATACGAGGGTTTGCAGCAGCTTCGGCCGCAGTCCGCCATCGTCCAGAGTAAAGCGGAAAGCCGCCGCCGATAGGGGATGCTGGCCGGTCTCGACACGGTCGATGAATTGCCTGGCCTCGGCCTCCCAGCCGGGCTCAATAACCGTGTCGGCATGAAGAAAGAGGAGCCAGCTCGAACGCGCTATACAGGCGCCTTCCCGGAGCTGCGTTCCGCGCCCGCGTCCGGCCCGGACGAAGGTCGCGCCCGCCGCATCGGCGATGGCCTCGGTGTCGTCAGAAGAGCCGCCATCGGAAACGATCACCTCGCGCACAAAGCCGCGCATCGCAGCCGGCACGAGGGCGGCGAACGTCGCCACCAGCGTTTGCTGGGCGTTCAGCGTCGGGATGACGACGGAGATCATGGGGGCGGATTATAGCGGGCCCGGCATCCACAGGAAAACGCGGCCTTTTGGCGAATGCTCAAACAAATGTTCTTGAAATGTTCTCAATTGGGAATTATGTCTCAGGCATGAGCATGAGCGAAATCATCGATTCGAATGTTGCGGCAGACCGTAGGCGGGGCAGGGGCGCGCAGTCCAATCGCTCGGGGCGGTACGAGCCCCTCGCGCGCGTCGCTTTGGACGACGGTTGGGGCGGGCTCGAAACGCTGGAAAGATTCCGCACCGAGGTGACGGAAGAGGCGGCGCGCCGCATCATCACACGCAACAACTCGCCCGACATCAGCTTCGACCGGTCGATCAATCCCTATCGCGGCTGCGAGCACGGCTGCACCTACTGCTTCGCGCGGCCGACTCACGCCTTCATGGGCCTTTCGCCGGGCCTCGACTTCGAGTCGAAACTGTTCGCCAAGACCAATGCCGCGGAGCTTCTGGAGCGCGAGCTCGCCGATCCGAAATACGAGCCGCGCACGATCGCGATCGGCACCAACACCGATCCGTATCAGCCGATCGAGAAGCGCTACCGGATCATGCGGCGCATCCTCGAAGTCCTGAGTGCGGCGAACCATCCGGTCGGTATCGTGACGAAATCGGCGCTCGTGCTGCGCGACCTCGACATTCTCTCCTCGATGGCGGAGCGCGGGCTTGTGAAGGTCGGGCTGTCGGTCACGACGCTCGATGCAAAGCTCGCGCGCATCATGGAGCCGCGTGCCTCGACGCCCGCCAAGCGGCTGGAGGCGGTCGAGGCGCTGAACAGTGCCGGTGTGCCGACCTCCGTCATGATGGCGCCCGTCATTCCGGCGCTCAACGATCCGGAAATCGAGCGTATCCTCGAGCGCGCCGCCGCCGCCGGCGCGCGGCAGGCGGGCTATGTCCTTCTTCGGCTACCACTCGAACTCAAAGAGCAGTTCGAGGAGTGGCTGATCGAAAACGTGCCGGACAGGGCCAACCGCGTGCTCAACCACATTCGCGGCGCGCACGAAGGCAAGATTTACCGTTCCGAATGGGGCACGCGGCAGGTCGGCTCCGGCCCCTATGCGTGGCTCATCGGCAGGCGCTTCGAGCTTGCGGCACGGAGGCTCGGCCTCAACGAGGGTTCCGTCGCGTTGCGCACCAATCTGTTCAGGCGTCCGGTCCTGCAGGGGCAGCAGCTCGCGCTGCTGTAGTAGTGTGTAGCGTGCGTAATCGTTTGCCGACCCCCCCCGCGGCGACGTTCCGGGCGGCACGAAAGTGCCGGTTCGGGTTCCAGTGGCGGCTCGGTGCTGCGTGCCGCTTCTGGATCTCGGACGACCGCGACGCGGTCTCGGGACGAGGCCGGGCAGGTTGGTCTGGACTTAGATTGAAGAATTGTCACGGAGCCGCGCCTGCGGCAGGCTTCGCGCATGGCCCCCTGCGATTCGCCGCCAAAGACGCGCGCCACATCGCGCCCGACCTACCGTATCGATGCACGGCTGTCGCGCATGCATGGCGGGCCGGTCGTCGGCATCGACGAGGCGGGGAGAGGACCGCTGGCCGGCCCGGTCGTTGCGGCGGCGGTGCTGCTTGATCCCGAGCGTATCCCGCGCGGGCTGAACGATTCGAAGCTGCTCGATCCCGATGAGCGCGCGCGCCTGTTCGTGCTTATCATTCGCCGCGCAAAGATCGGCATCGGCGTCGGACACGTGGCGCGGATCGATCGCGACAATATATTGCAGGCGTCGCTCTGGGCGATGGCCTGCGCCTATGCATCGCTTGGCGCGGAGGCGCGGGTCGCCATCGTCGATGGAAACATCCGCCCCAAGGGTATTCCGTGTACGGTGCAAACGCTGGTCGGGGGTGACGGCAAGTCAGCTTCGGTCGCCGCAGCGTCGATCGTCGCCAAGGTTGTGCGTGATCGGGTGATGACGCGGCTGGCCCCGCGCTTCCCGGATTATTGCTGGGAACGCAACAAGGGCTATGGCACGCCCGAGCATCTCGCGGCGATCGCGCAGATTGGCGTCACGCAGTATCACCGGCGCTCGTTTGCGCCGGTCGCACTCGCCATGGGCGGGGATGTGGTCGCGGCGCTCGTCGCTTAAGGCGAATTTTACCCTCTTCGGCCAGCATGATCCTCGCGTCGCGTGTGTATGCGGCGAGTTGTTCCCGCGTTCACTGGTCCCGCGTCATGGATATTTCCGCCGCGCCGCGCCGAAAGGCGTCTGGCCGCATCATCCTCGGCGACTCGATCGCCGAGCTCGGCAGGCTGCCTGAGGCAAGCGTCGATCTCGTCTTCGCCGACCCGCCCTACAATCTTCAACTCGAAGGCGAACTGAAGCGCCCGAACGACAGCCGGGTCGACGGCGTCGACGACGATTGGGACAAGTTCGCGAGCTTTACCGATTACGACGACTTCACCCGCGCCTGGCTGACACAGGCGCGCCGCGTGCTCAAGTCGGATGGCGGGCTCTGGGTGATCGGCTCCTATCACAACATCTTCCGCGTGGGCGCGGTGCTGCAGGATCTCGGCTTCTGGATCCTGAACGACATTGTGTGGCGGAAGACCAACCCGATGCCGAATTTCCGCGGCCGCCGTTTCACGAACGCGCATGAGACGCTGATCTGGGCGGAGCGCTCGGCCGACTCACGTTATATTTTCCACTACGAAGCGATGAAGGCGCTGAACGACGATTTGCAAATGCGATCCGACTGGCTGTTTCCGATCTGTGCGGGGCCGGAGCGCATCAAGGACGAACAGGGGCGCAAGGCGCATCCAACGCAGAAACCCGAGTCTCTCCTCTCGCGGATTTTGCTGGCCACGTCCCGGCCAGGCGACGTCGTGCTCGATCCATTCCTGGGTTCGGGCACGACGGCCGCCGTCGCCAAGCGGCTCGGGCGAGATTTCATCGGCATTGAGCGTGATCCGCATTATGCGCGCGTCGCCCGCTCGCGTGTGGATGCGGTCACGCCGCTCCCCGCGGAACTCGTCGAGCCTCTACGCGCCAAACGCGCCGAGCCGCGTATACCGTTCGGGTCGCTGCTGGAGCTCGGCGTCATTAGCGCCGGCGCGATCCTTTACGATGTCCGAGCGCGGCACGAGGCGCAGGTTCGGGCCGATGGCACGATCGCCTGCGGCGGCGCGCGCGGATCAATCCACAAGATCGGCGCGCATGTGCAAGGGCGGGACGCCTGCAACGGCTGGACGTTCTGGCATTTCCAGCAGAAGGGCCAGCTCAAGCCGATCGACATCCTGCGCGAGCAGGTGCGTGCTTCGCTCGGCGGCGTGGCTTAGCTTTCTTTCGTTAACACCAGAGCCACCACCTTTCGCATGACGCTCGGAAGCGCGCGCAGCTCGTCTCTCGGAGCCCATTGTCCGTCGGCAGATAGTCCCATCGGTGCAGCCGCGGCATAGACCGTCAGCGTCAGCGCGAAATGCGTGAACACGTGATTGATGTTGCCCACATCGCGCCAGTCGGCCGCAAACGGCGCTGCCGCGACGCCCGGGGCCGCACTATCATCCGGTAGCCAGTCCGTGGTCGGCACTTCCAGCATGCCGCCGAGAAGCCCGCGCGGCGGGCGGCGGCGCAGCAGGATCGCGCCATCCTCTCGAATGAACACAAAGGCCGCGCCATGCCGCTTCGGTCGTTCTGCCTTGACGGCCTGCAGGGGAAGCCGCGCCGCGATGCCCCGCGCCCGCCCCGCACAGAAAACTTCAACCGGACACAGAATGCAGGAGGGACGCTTTGGCGTGCAGATGCCTGCGCCGAGATCCATCATCGCCTGGGCGTGGTCGCCCGCGTCGCGTTCAGGCGTCAGCGTCGCGGCTAGCTTTGCGAGTTGGGGCTTTGCCGCCGGGAGCGGCGTCTCGAGAGCGAACAGGCGGGCTACGACGCGCTCGATATTGCCGTCAACCGGCGTCGCCTTCCGTCCGAATGCGATTGCGGCGATCGCCGCCGCAGTATAGCGGCCGATGCCCGGCAGCGCCCGCAGCGCCGCCTCGTTGGAAGGAAACGTGCCGCCATGCGTCACGACGATGGCGCCGGCGCAGGCGTGAAGATTCCGGGCGCGGGCGTAATAGCCGAGCCCTGCCCATGCGCCCAGCACATCCTCGATCGGCGCAGCAGCCAGCGCTTCCACAGTCGGCCAGCGGCGAAGGAACTCTGTGTAATAAGGCGCGACCGCCTTCACGGTTGTCTGCTGCAGCATGATCTCACTCAGCCAGACGCGGTAGGGGTCCTGCTTTGCGCCCGGCCGCGCACGCCAGGGCAGGTCGCGGCGGTGACGCGCGTACCAGCGCGACAGAGCGGTAGCGATGTCCTCCGGGGGATCAGGTCGAATCTCGGCCGCAAGCGTCATTTTCGGTGCCTTATGCGCACCGTCGTTATGGATTGCCGGGACGAGCGCGGCAATGACACCAATTTCTGGCCTTCAGCGCCGGACTGATGATGTACGGTTGACTCAATGGTCACCCCCACGCGTCATCGCTATCGCTCCACCGCCGAGACGGCAGGCGGCATCGCCGCGCGGGTGCTCGCGCCGCTTCTGGCCGCACGCGGATTTCCGGCGGCGACGATCCTCAAGGACTGGCCCGACATCGTCGGCGCTGAGCTTGCGAGCTACGCGACGCCCGAGCGGCTCGTCTGGCCGCGGGGCGAAGACGCGCCGCAGCAACAGACGCACCGGACGCGCAGGCTGGAGGGCGCGACACTGACCATTCGCGTTGCGGGCCCGCGAGCGATCGAAGCCCAGCACGAGGCCGACCGGATCATCGAGCGCATGAATATCTATTTCGGCTGGCGCGCGATCTCGCAGCTTCGTGTCATCCAGGGTCCGGCTCGCCCGCGCCGACAGGCGGCCAGCCCGACACCGCGCCGGACGGTGCGGGGGTCTACCGAACCCGGACCGCAGCTTGGCGGAATCGAATCCGAGGCACTACTGCGCGCGCTCACCCGGCTCGGCCACGCCGTCAAGTCGGTGTGAACGGCCAGCTTTGGTCCCTTCCGCAGCTTCGCGCTCTGTGGCAATCAGGGTGAAATCAGTTGGGGTGTCACGACGCAGCCCTATGGGCGTCCGCATCAAGGGAATTGTACATGACCGAGAACGCTAAGAGTGGACGCCCGTCGCGGCGCGGCCTCATCGTCGGAGGCGCTTTTGTCGCCGTGGCCGCGATCGCCGCGCTGTTCTACTTCGAACCTTTCGAGACCAAAGAAACCCCGCTCGCCTCGGCGAGTGCGGGCGGCGGCGAATTGATGCAGAACCAGCCGCTGCCGGACATGGTTATGGGTTCGCCCGATGCTCCGGTCACGATCGTCGAATATGCGTCGATGACCTGCGGGGCCTGCGCCAATTTCCACAAGCTGGTGTATCCGGAACTCAAGTCGAAATATATCGACACGGGTAAAGCCAAGCTGATCCTTCGCGAATTTCCTCTCGATCGGCTCGCGGCCGCCGCCTTCATGCTGGCGCGTTGCGGCGGAGAGCAGCGTTTCTATCCGATCGTCGATGCTTTGTTCGAGACGCAGAAATCCTGGGCCTTCGGCGAGGGCGACGCGACGCCCCGGCTGATGCAGTTCGCGCGGCAGGCCGGCTTCTCGGAGGAGGAATTCAACAAATGCGTCGGCGATGAGGAACAGTTGAAACGCGTCGCCGCCGTGCGCGAGCTGGGGAACACGAAGTTCGGCGTCGAGTCGACGCCTACGTTCTTCGTCAACGGCAAGAAGCTCGACGCGCCGCCGGGTGTCGACCTCAAACTGCTCGAAACGGAAATGGCGCCTTACCTCGACAAGGCGGGTTGAAGGCTGGATCCCGGTTCCCGATAGAATCAGAACCGGTCTCCGCCTGTTTTTTTGAGCATGATCTTTACCGAAAACCGGCACCCACTTTTCGGGATCATGCCTTTAAAGCCATTCCTCCGCCCTCGTATCTCCTTTTTCCTCGCGCCTTCTCCGGCCGGGAAGATGTGACGGATCGGGGGATCGAGAGTGAACAGCAGCCGGCGTATTTTGTCCCGACTGCTCGGGGTGAGCATGATCGCCCTGGCCGTGCCCGGTTGCGGCACGGCCGCGCGCGAGGATGCCGAGGCGCAGGAGCCGCTCGCCGAGGATCAGCTCCTGATCAAGCCGGGACTGCTCGGGGACCGGAGCCTGGGCCGGGCGGATGCGCCCGTCACCATCATCGAATACGCCTCGCTGACATGCCCGCACTGCCGGGCCTTTCACCGCGACGTGCTGCCGAGGCTGAAATCCGCCTATATCGACAAGGGCAAGGTCCGCTTCGTGCTGCGCGAGTTTCCGATCGGGAAGACGGCGGGCGCGGCATCGATTATCGCACGCTGTGTATCCGAGGCTGAGTTCTTTGCGATGAACGACAATTTCCTGTTCAACCAGGCCGCCTGGGTGTCGCAGGAGGTTCGCGCCGATGCCATCTTTGCCGTGGCGGCCAAGCGTGGCATGGATCGCGCAACATTTGACAAGTGCATGGCGAATCAATCGATCATCGAGGGGCTGACCGAGGTGAAGCAGCGGGGGCGGAAACTAGGGGTCATCGGCACGCCGACTCTGTTCATCAACGGCCGGAAGGCTCAAGGCACGATCACCTACGAGCAGGTGAAGGCGATGATCGAGCCGCACCTGTCCTGAGGCTGAATTCAGTATCGGTTACAGTCTGGCGTTTGGGCGTCATTGCGAGGCCATAGGCCGAAGCAATCCAGCGAACAAAGAATCTGGATTGCTTCGCTGCGCTCGCAATGACGGGTTTGGGGCAGCCGGCGCGCTGGAACCGCATGAAAATCACACGGCTCAGACTGCTCGGATTCAAGTCCTTCGTCGAACCGGTCGACATTCCGGTCGAACCGGGACTGACCGGCGTCGTCGGTCCGAACGGCTGCGGCAAATCGAACCTGCTCGAAGCCATTCGCTGGGTGATGGGCGAGACTTCGTTCAAGTCCATGCGCGCCTCCGCCATGGAGGACGTGATCTTCGGCGGCACGCAGACCAGGCCCGCGCGCAACCTCGCCGAGGTGACGATCTTCATCGACAATTCCGACCGCACCGCGCCGGCGGAACTCAACGATGCCGACATGCTGGAAGTCTCGCGGAGAATCGAGCGCGAGGCGGGCTCGGCCTACAAGGTCAACGGGCGGGAGTGCCGCGCCCGCGACGTCCGGCTCCTGTTCGAGGATGCCGCGACCGGCGCGCATTCGCCAGCACTCGTGCGTCAGGGCCGCATCGGCGAGATCGTCAACGCCAAGCCGCAGGACCGGCGGCGGCTCCTGGAAGATGCAGCCGGCATCGCCGGTCTCCACAGCCGCCGGCATGAGGCGGAGCTGCGTCTGAAGGCCGCCGAGACCAATCTCGACCGGCTGCAGGATCTGTCCGGGCAGATGGCGAGCCAGTTGCAAAGCCTGAAGCGGCAGGCGCGGCAGGCGCAGAAATATCGCGAACTCTCGACACGCATGCGGGAGGCGGAAGCGCTACTCGCGCATGTCAATTGGCAGGGCGTCTGCGCCGCGGTCGATCAGGATGAGAGGGCGCTGTCCGACGCGCTCTCGCGGCTCGCGCGCGCCACGCAAGCCGAGAGCGAGTCGCTGCGCACGCAAGCCGGGATCGCTGATCGCATTCCTGGTCTGCGCACCGAGGAGAATGTGCGCGCGGCAGTGCTGCAACGGCTGAATGTCGAGCGCGAGCGGCTGGAACGAGAAGCCGAGCGAGCGGCGGAGCGGCGGCGTGAGCTGGAGACGCGGCTTGCGCAGGCGCGGCGCGACCTCGACCGCGAAGAAGCCGCGATCGAGGAGGCGGCGACGTTCATCGCGCGGCTGACCGAGGATCGCACGGCGCTTGATGCCCAGACCGATGAAACCGACGACACCGCACTGCGCGGGCGGGTTGAAGCGGCGCATGACGCCTTGACTGAGGCCGAGGCCGCATTCTCGATAGCGACGTCGGACGCGGCCGAACATCGCGCGCAGACGCAGACGCTGGATACAGCGCGCCACCAGACCGCGCGGCGGGTGGAAACTCTGCAGGCGGATGTCGCCCGTGCCCGTGCGGCGCTCGAAGCGCTGGAAACGGAACTCGCCGCGGACGGTGAGCGCGACCGGCTTGCGGCTGAATTGACGGACCTTCAAGCGCGCTATGCCGAGGGCGAGACGGCGCTCGAAGCGGCGGAACGTGAGCGCGAAACGACCGCGCAGGAGGAAGCTGAAGCGCGCGATGCCGCGAACAGGACGCGGCTGCGCGCGCGTCAGCTCGAAACTGAAATCCAGACACTGACCAAGCTGCTGACGCCCGTTTCGACCGGCGACTGGACGCCGGTGTCCGAGCTCGTGAAGGTCGCGCCGGGATACGAGGCGGCGCTCGCAGCGGGGCTGGGCGATTCGCTGGATGCGCCGGACGATGCAAACGCTCCGGCGCACTGGCGGGTGCTTGTTGATTATGGCGCGGCGCATGCACTGCCGTCCGGCGCCGCAATGCTGTCCGCTTATGTTCAGGGTCCGGCCGCGCTGACGCGGCGTCTGTCGCAAATTGGCGTCGTCGATGCCGGCGAAGGCGCGGCACTGCAGGCTCAGCTCGCGCCGGGACAACGCCTCGTCAGTCGCGCCGGCGACCTCTGGCGCTGGGATGGTTATGCCGCCGCGGCAAAAGCACCGACGCCGGCGGCCATCCGCTTCGCGGAACGCAACCGGCTGCAAGTGTTGCAGGGCGAGGTCGAGACCGCACGTGATGCGGCGGCCGCTTCGGATGCTGCGTTCGACAATGCGGCAATACGGGCGCGGTCGGCGGATGAGGCCGCGAAAGACCTACGCCAAGCAGTCCGAGACACCAGCAACGCAGTGAGCAGACTGCGCGATGCCGCCATGCAGGCCGAGCGCAAGGCGCAGGCCGCGAGCGCGCGGCTCGGCGGACTGAAAGAAGCGTTCGATCATAATACCAGCGCACTGGACGACGCCTGCGAAGCGGCGGCTGCTGCCCAACAGGCTTTCGTTGCCCATCCCCCCGGCGAGCGGTTCGCGCAGGAACTCGATGCCGCGCGGTCCCGTGTGGACGAGGCGCGGTCCGCTTACACCGAGGCAAGGTCCGTCCTCGATGGTGTCGAGCGCGAGCGGCGGCTGAAGCGGGAACGTCTCCAAGCCATCGCCGACGATCTAACGCGGTGGGCTAAACGCAAGACCGATGCCGAGGCGCAAGGCGCGGCGCTGACTGAGCGCGAGACCGGAACACGCGCCGAGCTGGTCGCGCTCGATGCGTTGCCCGGCGAAATAGAAAAGCGCCGCCAGACACTGATGAACGAGCTGTCAAAAGCGGAAAGTGAACGAAGGACAGCGGCCGACGCTCTCGCCGCCGGGGAAGCCGCCCAACGCCAGGCGGACCAGGCCGGGCGCGTGGCGCAGATGGCTCTGGCCGCGGCCGGCGAGGAGCGGGGCCGCGCCGAGACGAGGCTTGAGGCCGCGCGTGAGCGGCGCGGCGCCCAGGCGCGTGCCATCCGGGATTTGCTCGACTGCGCGCCGGACGATTGCCTGCGGCTTGCCGGTGGTTCGCCGGGCGCCGAAATCCCGCCGCTGCATGAGGTCGAACAGAAACTTGCACGCTACCGCGCCGACCGCGAGCGGCTCGGCGGCGTGAATCTGCGCGCGGATGAAGAGGCGACCGCGCTTCAGACCCAGCTCGACGAGATGGAGCGGGAACGCGATGACGTCGTGTCTGCGATCGCCAAGCTCAGGGGTGGGATCGCCGCTCTCAATCGCGACGGGCGTGCGCGCCTGCTGGAGGCGTTCGACATCGTCAATGGCCATTTTAAGCGCCTGTTCGAGACGCTGTTCGGCGGTGGTCAGGCGGAATTGCAGCTCATCGAATCGGACGATCCGCTGGAGTCCGGGCTCGAAATTTTGGCGCAGCCGCCCGGCAAAAAGGCGCAGGTTCTGACCCTTCTCTCCGGCGGCGAGAAGGCGCTAACGGCGCTGGCGCTGATGTTTGCGGTGTTCCTGACCAACCCGTCGCCGATCTGCGTGCTGGACGAGGTGGACGCGCCGCTCGATGACGCCAATGTCGAGCGCTTCTGCAACCTCATGGAAGAGATGACGAAGCTCACGGACACGCGCTTCTTCGTCATCACCCACCATCCGATGACCATGGCTCGCATGCACCGCCTGTTCGGCGTGACCATGGCCGAGCGCGGCGTCAGCCAGCTTGTCTCGGTCGATCTGGAAGAGGCGGAGCGCTATCTGGAAGCGGGGTGAGGCAGCACGACCGCTGATCGCCCCCCAAAACTGCGGCAAATCGCGCGAAGGTCACGTTTCCTTGACAGGCCGCGAAGCGCTCCTCTATCAAACCCGCGTCCAGCAAGCAGCCGTTTGCGCAAGTCTCGGCATTGGCGCGGGAGCCAGAAATCATGGCTCGACCCGGCGACGATCCGAACGCAGGCGATGAAGCCTCCATTCGAAAGCGGCTGCGTTCGCTGGACGCGCGTATCAAGGGCGCGCGCGGCCATCCGACAGCCGATACGGCTGCCCAGCGCGGTTCGGCGATGGGTGCGGCGTTTCGGATCACCGCCGATCTTCTGGCTGGAGTTATCGTGGGTGGCTTTATCGGCTGGGCGGTCGATCGCTGGCTGGATACGTCGCCGATTTTTCTGGTCGTGTTTTTCGTCCTCGGCTCCGCAGCCGGAATCCTGAACGTGATGCGGAGCGCGAAGAAGATGCAGTCCCGAAGCGTCGCTACCGGCGGCGATGTCGAAACAGAGACGCGTCGGAAACACGACGCCGAATAAGCAGGGGGATGCGCCTTGGCAGCGGCAGCAGACGGCCAGATGCCCAATCCGATGGCTCAGTTCGAGATCAAGCGCCTGCTCGAGCTCGACCTGTTCGGCGTCGACGCCTCATTCACCAATTCGGGCCTGATGATGGTGCTTATCGTCATTCTGGTCTCGACCTTCACGATCTGGGGGATGTCCGCCCGCGCGCTCGTGCCGGGGCGACTTCAATCCATGGTCGAGCTCTCTTACGAATTCGTCGCCAGCATGGTGCGCGACAACGTGGGCACGGAGGGAATGAAGTATTTCCCGTTCGTGTTCACGCTGTTCATGTTCATCCTGTTCGCGAACATGCTGGGCATGCTGCCTTACTCATTCACGATCACCAGCCACATCGTCGTCACCTTCGCGCTTGCCGCCGTCGTGTTCATCGGCGTGACGATTATCGGCTTCGCCAGGCACGGCGCGGGTTTCCTGAAGTTTTTCGTGCCGTCCGGCGTGCCGGTGGCGCTGCTGCCGCTGCTCGTCGTCATCGAGGTGATTTCGTATCTCACGCGGCCGGTCAGCCTGTCGGTGCGTCTCTTTGCCAACATGATGGCGGGGCACACGATGCTGAAAGTCTTCTCAGCGTTCGTGATCGCGCTGGGCTTTATCGGCGGCTGGGCGCCGCTCGCCTTCATGGTCGCCTTTACCGGCCTCGAAATCCTGGTCGCGTTCCTGCAGGCTTACGTGTTCGCGATCCTGACCTGCATCTATCTCAACGATGCGCTTCACATGCATCACTGATCCAACCGCACGAAATCAAAGGGAGAAAATCATGGATCCTCAAGCCGCAAAACTGATCGGGGCAGGCCTTGCCTCGATCGCGCTCGTCGGCGCCGGTATCGGCATTGGCACGATCTTCGGCAACTACCTCGCCGGCGCCTTGCGCAATCCGTCGGCTGCGCCCGGCCAGTTTGCGAATCTGCTGCTCGGCTTCGCCCTCGCGGAAGCGACCGGTCTGTTCGGGCTTGTCGTTGCGCTGATCATCCTGTTCGTATTCTAGGGATTGACCTTGGCGGAGTAACCGATGCCTCAGCTTCAGCTCGCAGACTGGGCTCCGCAGCTCATCTGGCTCGCGATCACGTTCATCCTGCTTTACGTGCTGATGGCGCGTGTGGCGCTGCCGGGCATCGAGTCCGTGCTGGACAAGCGCCGCGGCCGGATCGACTCCGATCTCGACGAGGCGGCGCAGCTCAAGCAGCGTACCGAGGAGGCGATCGCGGCTTACGAGCAGGCGCTTGCCGAAGCGCGCGCCAAGAGCCACGCCATCGCGCAGGAAATGCGTGATGCGCTGAAAAGCGAGATGGATGCCGAGCGTGCGAAGCTCGATGAGCAGGTATCCGCCATGACGGATCAGGCGGAGAGCCGGATCGCGGCGGCGAAGGATGAAGCACTGACGCATATCGATGCCATCGCCGGCGAAACGGCCGAGGCGCTGGTGGAGCAACTGATCGGCGTCAAGCCTGACAAGGCCCAGCTCGACAAAGCCGTGGCGGGCATCTAGGCCATGACCGATTCCGATGCAATCGGTCATGGCCTAGATTTTCTTTTTTGGTCGCGCGACTTGACGCCGAAATCGGCGTTCACCTTCGGCGGTCGCGCTTAGGCAAGATAAGATGGCGATTTTCCAAGACACCAACTTCTGGGTTCTCGTTTCCTTCGCCGGCTTCGTCGGATTGCTCATCTATTATGGCATTCCGGCCAAGGTCGCGACGTTGCTCGACCAGCGGGCCGCGCGTATCCGCAAAGAGCTAGACGAAGCCCGCCGTATCCGCGACGAGGCGCGGGACATCCTCGCAGACTACGAGAGTAAGCGGCGCGGGGCCGAAAAGGAGGCCGAGGATATCGTTGGCCAGTCCAAACGCGAAGCCGAGTCCTATGCGCAGGAGATGCGGCAGGCCATGAAGGACTCGCTGGAGCGCCGTAAAAAGCTCGCGCAGGACAAGATCGCCCGCGCCGAGGCCCAGGCCGTGGCAGAGGTGCGTGCGCTTGCGGTCGACAAGGCGGTCGCCGCGGCCGAGGCGGTTATCCGGGACAGCATGACCGGGGATCGTGCGCAGATGCTGATTCAGGCGGGTGTCGCCGACGTTCGCGCGAAGCTGAATTAAGGGCCCGCCCCGATCCGATCGCCGGGACGCAACGGAACATCGCGCTTGCAGCCGCCTGAACTTCAGGAAAGCTTCCGATCATCCTCACAGGGTGATTCGCGAACCGCGCCATGTCGATCGCCGAAACCAGTCCCGAGCGACGCGGGGGCTCCCTACTCGATGCGAGCGTCATCGGAGCGATGACCGTCGGCGCCATCGCTTTCGCGGCCGGTCTCGTCGTGAAATCGAACATCGGCCTTCTGCCTTCCGCGATCGCCGCCTTCGCCCTGTTCATGGTGATGGCGTCGTCGCATGCCGTCCTGCGCCGCGCCTGGAGCCGTCCGCCCGAGCCCGGGGCGCCGGCCTATCCGTTTCACGCCGCGCTGCCCGACCCTGTGTTCGATATCGGCCGGGAGCAGGATCTCGATCTCGCACTCTCGCGGATTGATCAGATCGACGCGCGCCTGAGCCGTATCGAAGACATGGCCGAATCCGAACAATCACTCGGCGATCTTGGCCCGCGCCTTGCCTGGCTCGAGCGCATGGCCGGAAGCGCTGAACGCGCGGATTCCAGGCTGGAGGCGCTGCGAACACAGTTACAGATCGAAGCGCGGGAACGCGACGACGCGCTGAAATCCGAAGTCCACGTACTCGAGGCGCTGGTCAAACAGGTCTCAGAAGAGGTAACGGAAGTCCGCGAAACGGCGCAAGCGGCCGCTCCGCGCGAGTGCCAGAGAGAGGTCCGTTTCGAGCGGCAGAATGAGGCGGTCGCCGAGAGGGCTCCGCGCGCCTTGTCAATCGCGGAAGGAACACTTCGGCCCGTAGCCGTGCCCGATCATCAGTCCCGGATTGTCGATGCCGAGCTGCTCGAAGTCGTCCGCCAATCGATCGAATACAACAGGGTCGAACTACATCTGCAGCCGATCGTCAACCTGCCGCAATGCACGCCGGTTCATTACGAGGCGCTGACAAGGCTGCGGACGCGGGCCGGCGATCTCGTTATGCCGCGCGACTACATTCGCGTGGCCGAACCCGCCGGCATGATGCCGCTGATCGACAATGTCATGCTGTTCCGGAGCGTCCAGGTGCTGAAGCGGCTCGCAGACAAGCAGCAGGGCAGGGGCGTCTTCTGCAACATCTCGCTGCATTCCCTGCTCGATCCGGATTTCTTCCCCGAGTTCGTGTCGTTCATGGAGCAGAACCGGGCTCTGAGCGACAGTCTCTATTTCGAGTTCGCGCAGACGTTTGTTTCGCGCCTCGGCCATGTCGAGCTGGAAAACCTCGCGACACTGGCCGCGCTCGGCTTCCAGTTTTCGCTCGATCATGTGACCAATCTTGACATCGACTTCGCCGCGCTGAACGCGCGCGGCTTCCGCTTCGTGAAAGTCGAAGCGCGCACCTTCTGCGACGGCATGAAGGAGTCGGGCGCGCGCATCCATCCTGCCGACATGAATGCCTATCTTTCCCGCTTCGGCATCGATCTCGTGGTCGAGAAGATTGAGGACGAGCGCGCCATGAGCATCACGCTGGCGCATGGGGTTCGGCTCGGGCAGGGCTATCTCTTCTCGGAACCGAAGCCCGTTCGCGCCGAGGTGTTTCGCGACGAGCCGGGCGCGGACGCGGCCTGATCGGCTGCGTCGATCCCTTCCCTTGACCGGGGCAGCGCGCGCCCGTACGCAGCGCCGATGGACGCCTTGCCCGACATTGCCATTGTCGACAGCGTGTGTGCGCTGAAGCGGCGCTATCGCGTTTGGCTCACCGACATCTGGGGCGTGATGCATGACGGCATCACCGCGTTTCCGGAAGCCGTGACGGCGACGCACGCCTTTCGCCAAGAGGGCGGCATCGTCATCCTGCTGTCCAATGCGCCACGGCCGGCCGATTCCGTCGCCGCGCAGATCGAAGGATTCGGCGTTCCGGCGACCTGCTACGACGCGATCATCTCATCGGGCGATCTTACGCGCGAACTGCTGGCGAAGCAGCCGGGCGTTGCTATCTACCACCTCGGTCCACCCCGCGATGCTCCAGTATTAGCGGGACTTAAGATCGCGATGACGACGCCCGAGACCGCGAAGCTCGTGGTTTGCACGGGGCTGTTCGACGACGACACCGAAACGCCGGACGATTACGAACCGGCGCTCAGCGCCATGGCGGCGCGCGGCTTGCCGATGATCTGCGCCAATCCCGACATCAAGGTCGAACGCGGGAACAGACTCGTCTGGTGCGCCGGGGGCCTTGCCCTGCTTTATGAGCAGCTCGGCGGCCAAGTAACCTATGCCGGGAAGCCACATGCGCCGGTTTACGACCTCGCGCTCGAACGTGCATCGGCGATCGCCGGAGCGCGAATCGGTAAACAGGACGTGCTTGCGATCGGCGATGGTCCGGATACGGACATCAAGGGTGCAGCCGTGAACGGCTTCGATGCTGTCTATGTGGCGTCCGGACTTCACGCAGGACCCGGCGAGACGATCGATCAGCACCACGTGCGCCGGTTGTTCCGGTCGCGCGCCCGACCGATTGCGGCCATGGCCGCACTCCGCTGGTAAGCGGCTTCAGAGCGCGAAGACTTTGTCGATATCCTCTTGGCTGGCGCCCTGCCCGTCGGCCGCCGGTCCATTGAGGATGAGCCGCTCGCGACGCTCGGCTTTGGCGGCTTCGGCCATATCCATCGAATGTACGCCTGCTTCGCCCATGCCCTTGAAACGCTGCACGCGGCGGTCGATCGCATCGAGCGTCTCGCAGATTTTCGCGATGCGCTGGCCCGTGATGTCCTGGAAAGCGCAGGCCTCGAAGATGCTGGTGACATGCGCTTCGATCGTCGCGCGATACGCCGGCGGATTGCAATGATCGGCAGCGAGCATGCCTTCGGCGCACTCCATGATCGTGTTGGTCGCGGTCTCGGTCGCTTCCACAACGGCCATCAGCTCACGGCCGGCTTCCGGAATATGCGCGCCGCTAATCTCGGATGGCGACAATTCCCGAACCGCCGAGCGAAGACTGGCAATCAGATCGGCGATTGACTGGATTTCGCGATACATCGAACGGCTGAACGATTCGCCGAATTCCGAGAGTTGGACGAGCGAGCATTCGGCGAGCGAGATCATCCGGTCGAGATCGCGATCTATTTCCGCGTTCTCGATGTCGACAACCGCAAGATGGGTGAGCATCGGACCCTCAGACTTCGCTGAACACGGCGTCGATTTTTGTCTTCAGCGTGGCGGCGTTGAATGGCTTCACGATGTAATTGTTGACGCCTGCCTTCTTTGCCGCGATCACGTTTTCGGTCTTCGACTCGGCCGTGATCATGATGAAAGGCGTGCGGCCGAGCGAACCGTCCGAGCGAATCTCGCGCAGAAGCTCGTAGCCCGTCATGGGCTCCATGTTCCAGTCGGAAATAATCAGGCCGTAGCGCCGCTTGCGCATGAGTTCGAGCGCCTGCGTGCCGTCCGCGGCGTCGTCGACGTCATTGAAGCCGAGCTGCTTCAGCAAGTTGCGGATGATCCGGATCATGGTCTTGTAGTCATCGACGACCAGAACAGGCATCGAGAGATCAGCAGACATATTAGGCACCCCCAACACCCCGGCCCGCAAGTTCCGGAGGCGCAATTCATTCTGAAATCATCCAGGCCAAAGCTCCGCTTCTGCGGAGTGACGCCCGACCTTGCGCGTACGGCAAAATGCTAAGGGTGCGTTCTGAAGATCGCGTTAATCGGGGCGCCCCCGAGGCGCTTGCGCTGCGTGGCAGGCACCAATATGTTGCGCCGCAACAATCCAAATAGGAAGGCGCGTACCATGACGAGCAACGGCAGAAACGGCCGAGGGCTTTATTTTGAGGAGCTCGAAGTCGGTATGTCCGACAGCTTCGCCAAGCCGATCACAGAGCACGACGTCGTGACGTTCGCCGAGATTTCGGGCGACAATAATCCCGTCCATCTCGATGCCGAATATGCGGCGACGACCATGTTCAAGGAGCGGATCGCGCACGGTATTTTGACTGCGAGCCTCCTCTCCGCGGTGCTTGGGACGAAGCTGCCGGGACCGGGCTGCATTTATCTTTCCCAGACGCTCAAATTCAAAGCGCCAGTTAAGCTCGGCGAGGAGGTGGTCGCGACCGCCACCGTGAAAGAGCTGATCGAAGGCAAGGGCCGCGTCGTCATCGCGTGCGACTGTTCCGTGGACGGAAAGTCGGTGCTGGAAGGCGAGGCTGTGATGATGGTGCCGCGGCGGCCGGCCTGAGCCCGCTCTTCTGCGGAGCGAGGGATTGCAGGTCGCGCTGGCCCACCGCATAACACCAGCCTCCAGCGCCACGTGCGCAAACGAAGCGGATATGCGGATGGAAATTGTCCGGAACTGGCGCGCTTTGCCTAAGGCGTTGCGCGGCGGCGTCTATGCGATCGGTAATTTTGACGGCGTACATCGCGGCCATCGGGCTGTGATCGAGGCAGCCATCGCCGAGGCCCGGCGCGCAAACGCGCCCGCGGCGGCGCTGACATTCGAGCCGCATCCGCGCGCGTATTTCTCTCCGAACGCAAAGCTGTTTCGAATCACCCCCGTGCCGCTCAAACTCGATCTGCTTGCGGAGGCCGGGTTGGACGCGACGGTTGTGGCTGAGTTCGATGCCGGGCTCGCGGCGCTCGACCCGAACGCCTTTGCGAAGCAGGTGCTGCACGATGCGCTCGGCGCGAGCGGCGTGGTCATAGGCGGGGATTTTGTCTTCGGAAAAGGACGCGCCGGCAACGCAGAGTCACTCGCGCGCTTCGGCGATGAGTTCGGCTTCGGCGTCACGGCCGTGGCGCAGCTCTCACAGGATGGCGTCGTGTCGTCGAGCCGCATCCGCGATGCCTTGCGCGAGGGACGGATGCAGGAGGCGGCCGTGCTGCTGGGCTATTGGTGGCGCGTGCGCGGCACGGTTATCAAGGGCGCGGGGCGCGGGTCTGGACTCGGGGCGCCGACCGTGAATATCGCGCTCGAAGAAGGGCAGGACCTGCGCCGGGGTGTCTATGCGGCGCGCGTGTTTGTGGGCGGGGATCGGTATGACGGCGCGGCGTATTACGGCGGCAGGCCTACCTTCGACGATGGCCCGGCGCTTCTCGAGACGACGCTGTTCGATTTCGATAGCAATCTGTACGGACAGGTAATCGATATCGAGCTGATCGCGCATCTGCGCGACGACGCGAAGTTCGACAGTAGCGCGGCGCTGGCGGAGCAGATGGAGCGGGATTGCACAGCCGCGCGCCGCATGCTGGCGGGGCTGGAATGATAACCGCGCCATGCTAGACCCGACGCCATGAACAAGAGCGAGACGATCGAGCAGCCAGCGGCGGCACGCGACTGGAGCGAGACGCTGTTTCTGCCCAGAACCGAGTTTCCGATGAAGGCGGGCCTGCCGCAGCGCGAACCCGCGCTGATCGCGCGGTGGGACCGGATGGAGCTGTACCGGAAGCTGCGGGAGGACGCGCGCGGACGCGAGAAATTCATCCTGCATGACGGCCCGCCATACGCGAACGGCAACCTCCATATCGGGCATGCGCTCAACAAGATCCTGAAGGACGTCATCGTGCGCTCGCGCCAGATGATGGGCTTCGACGCGAATTACGTGCCGGGCTGGGACTGTCACGGCCTGCCGATCGAGTGGAAGGTCGAGGAGGAGGCGCGCGCGAAAGGCCAATCCAAGGACGACGTGCCGATCAATGATTTCCGCCGCGCCTGCCGGGAATTCGCGAGGCATTGGATCGGCGTGCAGGCGGCGGAGTTCCGCCGGCTCGGCGTCGAGGGCGATTTCGCCGATCCCTATACGACTATGTCGTTCAAGGCCGAGGCGGCAATTGCGAACGAGCTGATGAAGTTTGCCATGAATGGCACGCTCTATCGCGGGTCGAAACCTGTGATGTGGTCGGTTGTCGAACGCACCGCTCTGGCCGAGGCCGAGGTCGAGTATCAGGAAGTCACCAGCCCGACGATTTTCGTGAAGTTTCCTGTCCGCAAGATCGGCAACTATACGATCCAAGGCGTCGATCCCGCGACTTACAATGATGGGCCGACGGAAACCGACGAGATCCAGCGCTTGCAAGAAAAGCTGCGCGGCGTCTCCATCGTCGTCTGGACGACCACGCCCTGGACCATCCCCGGCAATCGCGCCATCGCGTTTTCGCCGGAAATCAAATACTGCGTGTACGAAGTAGCGCTCGTGGGCGAAGGCGGTTGGGCCAGACACGGCGAAAAGCTTCTGCTGGCCGATGCGCTCGCTGCGCAGGTGATGGCGGCGGCGAAGGTCGAGGCCTATCGGCCAATTGTGTCAGTCGATAGCGCGACGCTCGCGACGCTCACCGTTGCGCATCCGCTATGCGAGCAGGGTTTAGATTTCGGCGTGCCGGTGCTGCCGGCCGATTTCGTCACCGCCGATACGGGCACGGGCTTTGTCCATATCGCGCCGGGCCATGGTCAGGACGATTACGGGCTGTACGAAAAGAATCAGTTCGCCTTTCTGAATGCTGGCACCGATGCGATTCCAAACACGGTCCGTCCCGACGGTTACTATTACGACGACGTGCCCGTCTTCGGCGGCGCATCACCGAAGCGGGTCATCGACGATGATGGCAAATACGGCGACGCCAACGGCGCGGTCATCACGGCGCTAAAGGATGCGGGGCGGCTTCTGGCGCAGGGCAAGCTGCGCCACGACTATCCGCATTCCTGGCGCTCGAAAAAGCCCGTCATCTTTCGCAATACGCCGCAATGGTTCATCGCGATGGACCGGGCCATCGGGGACAAACCTTACACGCTGCGCGACCGCGCCCTCGCTGCCATCGCACAAACGCAGTTTGTGCCACCGCAGGGAAAGAACCGCATTGGCGGCATGGTCGAGACACGTCCCGACTGGGTCATCTCGCGCCAACGCGCATGGGGCGTGCCGATCACGGTATTCGCGCACAAGGAGAACGGCGAAATCATCCCACGCGCGGATCATCCGTCATCGGAACAAATGATTGCGCGCGTGTGTGGAGCGTTTGCAGCCGATGGCGCCGACGCCTGGTTCGCGGACGGCGCGAAAGAGCGCTTCCTCACCGGCCTCGCCGACAACCCGGACGACTGGGAGCAAGTGCGTGACATTCTCGATGTCTGGTTCGATTCCGGCTCGACACATGCCTTTGTGCTGGAGCAAAAGCCGGACTTGAAATGGCCGGCCGATCTTTATCTCGAAGGCTCGGACCAGCATCGCGGCTGGTTCCAGTCGTCACTGCTGGAATCCTGCGGCACGCGCGGGCGCGCGCCCTATGACGCCGTACTCACCCATGGCTTCGTCATGGACGAGCAGGGGCGCAAGATGTCGAAATCCCTGGGAAATGTGGTCGCGCCGCAGAAGGTGATCGAGCAGTCTGGCGCGGAAATCCTGCGCCTCTGGGCGATCAGCTCGGACTATGCGGAGGATTTGCGTATCGGGCCTGACATCATCAAGTCGAACACGGACGCCTATCGCAAACTGCGGAACACGCTGCGCTTCCTGCTCGGCAATCTGGCGCATTACACAGACGATCTGCGCGCCGAGCCTGTCGAGATGCCGGAGCTGGAGCGCTACATGCTGCACCGGCTGGCCGAGTTCGACCGCGTGGTGCGTGAGGGTTACGGGGCATACGATTTTCGCCGCGTGTTCACGGCGCTGTTTAACTTCGCCGTCAACGATCTGTCGGCGTTCTATTTCGATATCCGCAAGGACGCGCTTTATTGCGATCCTCATGACAGCAGGACGCGCCGCTCCTCGCTCACAGTGCTCGACACGCTGTTCAGCGCGCTGACGGCGTGGCTTGCGCCGATGCTCGCCTTCACGATGGAGGAAGCTTGGCTGTCGCGTTTTCCGGGCGATGATGTGTCTGTGCATCTGCGGCAGTTTCCGGACGTTCCAGCGGCGTGGCGCAACGACAGGCTCGCCGCGAAATGGCGTGATATCCGCAACGTGCGCCGGGTCGTGACCGGCGCCTTGGAGGTCGAGCGGCGCGAGAAGCGGATCGGCTCAAGCCTCGAAGCTGCGCCGGAGATTTTTGTGACGGACGACAGGCTGCGCGCGGCGCTCGACGGCGTCGACCTCGCGGAAATAGCGATCACGAGCGGTGCGACGCTTATCGCAGGCGGGGGACCGGCTGACGCCTTCCGGCTGGACGACGTTGCTGGCGTAGCGGTCGTGCCGCGTCTCGCCCAGGGGCGCAAATGCGCGCGGTCCTGGAAGATCACCGCCGATGTCGGCTCCGATCCGGAGTTCCCGGGCCTCAGCGCGCGCGACGCCGAAGCCGTGCGCATGTTCGACCGAATGCACGGGCGAGCGGCGTGAGGGGCGGATCGGTCGACGCCCCCGCCCAGCCACACGGCGTATGGGGGCCGCTGTCGCGGCTCGGGCTGATCGTCGCCTTGGTCACGCTCGTACTCGATCAGGCATCGAAGCTGTGGATCCTGCATGGCCTGAACCTGCCCGTGCGGCAGCAGATGACCGTCACTCCCTTTCTTGACCTGGTGATGGTCTGGAACAGGGGCATTTCGTACGGGCTGTTCCAGCAGGACGGATGGGGGCGCTGGGTGCTGGTGGCGATTGCGGCGCTGGCCGTCGTCGCGCTGACGATCTGGCTTGCCCGTACTTCATCGCGGTTCGTCGCGATATCGATCGGCTTGCTGATCGGCGGCGCGATTGGCAACGCCATCGACCGCGCGGCCTATGGCGCGGTTGCGGATTTTGTGTCGCTACACGCTCTTGGTTACCACTGGTATGTCTTCAACGTCGCCGATATTGCCATCGTGGCCGGTGTCATGGGATTGGTGTGGGATGCGGCCTTCGGGGGCCACAAAAAGGTCTGAAAGCGAACTTAACCGGTACCTTCGCGCGTGGCCGACCGGCCGTTCGCTGCGTGACCGGGTGGGACCGGGTTTGCGTTGACGCATTGGGGGACTTAATCGATGAGCCGGCGTCGGGCCACAGCGAAGCGATTGGCGATAGCGATCGCGCTCTGCCTTCCGATGGCGCTCGCCGGATGCGGCGACACGATCCAATACGAAGGCCGCGTGTTCGACATGCTGGGCGTCAACGACACGACCAAGCGCCGGGATAACGCGATCGCGGAGCGTGCGCCGCTGGTTCTGCCGCCGAACGCACGCGCATTGCCTCAGCCCGGTACGATCGCCGCTGTGCCGGGCGAGAACATGAATTGGCCCGACGACCCCGACGAGCGCCGCCGCGCCGTGGCGGTTGCAGATCGCGAGAAAAAGAAACTCGACGCGTCGAAGGCTGTTGAGGGGCGTGATCCGCAACCCGGCCTGCTGGATCGGATGTGGAAGCGCAAGAAAGAACAAGAAGTAGAAGAAGCGGTCGACGTGCCGTCTCCCGAGGCTGGCGATCCCCAGGTCGTCCGCTGAACCTGCGCTGAAATCCTCACGCTCTCGTTCGGTCGCGCTGGCGCCATTGCCGCCTTTTAACTTGCATCGCCTTCGACCAAATCCGACATTCGCGTCCGATGCTTCACGTTCCGCCGGCCCCTCGTAGGCTGCGGCCTTACCCCCGATCCGCGATGAATGAGGCTTTCTTCATGTTCGATCAGCTCGTGGGCCCGCTCGGCGTCAAGGCCGGCGTCCTGTTCGCATGCCTCAGTCTCGCTTCGATGGCGGTCGCTTTCGCGGCGGAACCAGAATCGGAGTCGACCGACCGGGTCGGTCCGCGCGCAGTCGAACACACGTTGGAGAACGGGCTGCAAATCGTCATTATCCCGGACCACCGGGCGCCGGTGGTGACGAACATGGTTTGGTACAAGGTCGGGGGGGCAGACGAACCGCCTGGCCGTTCGGGCATCGCGCACTTCCTCGAGCATCTGATGTTCAAGGGCACCGAGAAGATTCAGCCGGGCCAGTTCTCGAAGATCGTCGCGCGCAATGGCGGCGAGGACAACGCTTTCACCAATCACGACGTCACGGCCTATTTCCAGGTGGTCGCCAAAGAGCGCCTGCCAATGGTGATGGAGATGGAGGCCGACCGCATGGCGAATTTGCGCCTGGCGGAAAACGACGTCGTGACGGAGCGGAAGGTCATCGTCGAGGAGCGCAAGAGCCGCGTCGATAACGATCCCAATTCCATCCTGCAGGAGCAGATGATGGCGGCGCTCTATCAGTCGCACCCTTACGGCATTCCCGTGATTGGCTGGGAGCACGAAATCCTCAAGCTCGATCGCGACGATGCGATGGAATATTACGAGCGCTTCTACGCCCCCAACAACGCGATCCTCGTCGTTTCCGGCGATGTTCAGCCGGACGAGGTGAAGAAGCTCGCCGAGGAGACGTTCGGCAAACTCAAGCCGAGCGCGCGAATCGGTCTGCGTGAGCGGCCCGGGGAGCCGAAGCATTATGCCCCCGTGAAAGTCGAGCTGGCCGATGCGCGCGCAGGCCGCATGATCGTCCAGCGGTACTACCTCGCGCCTTCTGCAACGACGGCCGAACCCGGCGAGGCCGAGGCGCTGACGCTGTTGCTGAAGATAGTCGCCGGCCAATCGACCGGCAGGCTTTACCGCAAACTCGTCGCAGAAGACAAAATCGCGGCCAGCGCCGGCGGCTGGTACTCTGATTCCGGTCTCGATGGCGGACGCATGGGTGTCTATGCGGTCGCTTCGGGTGACGAGGCCTCCCCAGCCGAACTCGAGAAGGGCATTGATGCAGTCCTCGCCGACGTGATCGCCAATGGCGTCACCGAGGCGGAACTCGAACGCGCGCGCGCCAACGAAATCGCCGACTACGTTTATGCAACCGACAGCCAGGGCGCGCTCGCGCGGCAGTATGGCTGGCGGCTTGCGATGGGCTTCTCGGTCGACGACATCGAGAAGTGGCCCGAGCGGCTGAAGAAGGTCGATGCCGCGGCGATCCAGGCTGTCGCCCGCAAATATATTGTCGCGCGGAACTCCGTAACCGGAATTCTGACGCCAATCGCCGCCCAATCGACACAAAAAGATACGCCGGCCAATGGCGCCAAGCCCAGGAGTTGAGACCCGACATGCGCATGTTCCGTTTCGCCTTGCCGTCGCTCGGCGCGGGCAGGGTCCGGCTGGTTGCGGCCGCGTTGCTGGGCTCGCTCCTGTTCGTCTCGCACGCTGAGGCGATCGAGGTGAAGGAAGTCACAAGCAAGGGCGGCATCAAAGCGTGGCTGGTCGAAAGCCATGACCGGCCGCTGATCGCCATGCGGTTTGCCTTCGAGGGCGGCGCGACGCAGGATCCGGCGGGCAAGCCGGGGATTGCCTATTTCGTATCGGGCATGATGAACGAAGGCGCGGGTGATCTCGATTCGAGCGCGTTCCAGAACCGGATCGAAGAGCTTGCCGTCAAATTTAATTTCGACGCCGCGCGCGATGTGATGGCGGCCAATATCCAGACGCTGACGCCTAACAAGGACGAGGCGTTCGAGCTGCTGCGTCTCGCCCTGACCGATCCGCATATCGCACCGGACGCGGTCGACCGCGTGCGGGGGCAGATCCTCGCCACGCACCGGTATGACATGAACGATCCCGAGCATGTCGCGACCGAGGCCTGGTACAAGACCGCGTTCCCGAACCATCCCTATTCGTCGCCGATCAAGGGCACGCCCGAGAGCATCGCCGCCATTACGCCCGATGATCTGAAGTCGTATGTGAAGAAGACCTATGCCCGCGACAATCTGAAAGTCGCCGTGGTCGGCGACATCACGCCTGAAGCCCTGGGCGAGCTTCTCGACAAGGTCTTCGGCGGCTTGCCGGAGAAGGCCGATCTCGTGCCGGTCGCGGACGCCGAGCCGCCGCTCGGCCCCGACCGCCAGCTCATCGACATGGACATTCCGCAGACCGTAGTGCGCTTCGGCCATCGTGGGATCGCGCGGAAGGATCCGGATTTCATCGCTGCCTATCTCCTGAACTACATCATCGGCGGCGGCGGCTTCAATTCGCGGCTGATGGAGGAGGTGCGGGAGAAACGCGGTCTCGCCTATTCGGTCTACTCCTACATCTACCCGTTCCAGCACGCATCGATCTTCGTCGGTGCGGTCGCGACCCAGAACGAGGCCGTCAATACGTCGATCGACGTGATCCAGAAGGAACTCGATCGGATCGCCGCCGAGGGGCCGACCGCAGAGGAACTGGAGAACGCCAAGGCCTATCAGACCGGCTCGTATGCGTTGCGGTTCGACACGAGTTCCAAGATCGCCAACCAGCTTCTCTGGATCCAGCTCGAGGATCTCGGCATCGACTATGTCGACCGCCGCAACAGCGAGGTCAACGCGGTCACGCTGAAAGACATCAAGCGTGTCGCGCAGGAGCTGATCGAGCCGCAGAAGCTGATCACCACAATTGTCGGCCGTCCTGTCGAGGCGGTCGTGCCGGCCCCTGCGGAGCTCAAGTCGGGGGGGTAGCGCAACTTCGCGGATTGCTGCATCTGGCCGGCCTTCTGCCATCGACCGCCGCGTCTTCCCGTGCCGCGTGCGCAAGCGCATCGCGAGACACGGGATCCAGCGCAAGAGTCTATATTCGTATTTTCGATAGACCTCGCTGGATCCCGGCTTTCGCCGGGATGACGGCAGTGCATGTCGCGACCACCTGAACTCTTATCCCCGCCCCAAAAACCCCCCGTATCTTCAACCCCATCCCGCCTCCGCCGGGGGTGTGCTGCAGCCGTCTGAAGCATGGAGGCGAGAGCGGCGACCCGAGTCGGAGCGGCCCTAACGATCCGTCTCTGTCCCGGGGCCCTGCCGACCGCGACCCTGGGGCCGCCTACCTGCCCCAGCGCCGTGAGGCTGCCCTAAACAATTTACGGATGCGGTCTTGTGGCGCTCCGCACATCCTCGGGTTACGGGGGCCGCTCTTTGAAAACTCGCGGCGAATGCCGTCGAGTAATCGATGCTGTTTGACTCGTTGATGCCTTCAACTTACCGCCGACATGAAGGTGGCGGTCTCGGCCGTGCGTGGCTACTGTCCGCCGAACTTCACGCAGATTTCCGGAAGCGACGGAGCGGGGTAGGGATGGCCTTCAAGCAGTCGATCGCTGGATGTTTCGAGGATCAGATCGGGGCGGGCGGTCTCACCAAGGCCCAATATGAATCCTGGCTGAACCGGCTGGGGCCCGCGATCGCCGATCTCCAGGAAGACTACCGCGAGAACCGCCTTCCGATCCTGCGCGTGCCCGAATGGCGCGACGACATCGCCGAAGCCCGAGCTGCGCTCAATAATCTGTCGCAAGGCGCGCGCAACATCGTCTTCTTCGGCACCGGCGGATCGAGCCTTGGCGGGCAGACGCTGGCGCAGCTCGGAGGCTGGTCGATCCCTGCGGAAAATGCCGGCGAGAAGGGCGAGCGGCCGCGCGTGCGCTTCTACGACAATCTCGATCCCCGCACGCTTGAGCGCAGTCTGCTCGATCTCGACATGGGCGCCATGCGTTTCGTCGTGATTTCGAAATCCGGCAACACGCCGGAAACGCTGGTGCAGGTTCTGACAGCGCTGCAGGCGGTGAAAAAGGCGGGCGGGAAGCCGGCCGAGATGTTCCTGTGCGTGACCGAGCCGCGCGTCGAAGGCGTGTCGAACGCGCTGCGTCTTCTCGCCGAGCGCGAGAACATTCCGACTCTGCCGCATCATCCCGGCATTGGCGGGCGCTTCTCCGGACTTTCCAATGTCGGCATGCTTCCCGCGCTCGCCCGTGATCTCGACGTCGAGGCGCTGCGGCGCGGCGCGAAAACCGTCGTCGACCAGATGCTGAAGGTGCAGCGGCCGGCCGACTTGCCCGCGGCCGTCGGCGCGGCGATCTCGGTAGCGATGTCGAAGGAAAAGGGCACGCGCGCCATGGTGATGCTGCCCTACAGCGACCGGCTCGGGCGCTTCGCGCAGTGGTACGTGCAGCTTTGGGCCGAGAGCCTTGGCAAGGGCGGCGAGGGCATGACGCCTGTCGCTGCGATGGGGCCGGTCGACCAGCACAGTCAGCTTCAGCTCTATCTCGACGGGCCGCGGGATCATCTCATTACCGTCATCCGCCAGGACTCGACCGGCACCGGCCCGATCATCGACAAGGAACTCGCGGAAGCAGCCGGTGTCTCATGGCTCGCCGGCCGCCGCGCGGGCGACCTCGTCGCGGCGCAAGCGCGCGCCATCCCCGAGGCGCTGATCGCGGCCGGCCGGCCGGTGCGCGTGATCCAGCTCGACCAGCTCGACGAAGAAGCGCTCGGCGGGCTGATGATGCATTACATGCTGGAAACGATCCTCGCGGCGCGCCTGCTTGGCGTCGATCCGTTCGATCAGCCGGCGGTCGAGGCAGGCAAGATCCTGACGAAGCGGTACCTCATGGCAGCGGAGCGCGGGAAGACTGCGGCGACCGTCGCGGGGTAAGATTCTACCGCCCGTGCGACTCGGGTTCGGCTTGGGTGCGCGGCTCGCATTTATTATGGATGTCGGTCGCCGCGATCGCGGCATGGCCCATCGCGACGACAATCTGATTGAGCGATCGCACGACATCGCCCGCCGCATAGAGCCCGTCGATGCTCGTCTCGCAATGGTCGTCCACGATCACCGCTTTGGCGTCGTCGTATTCCGCGCCGAGCGCCGTCGCCAGTTCAGATCGTAGGGTCAGGCCGAGCGCCGAATAGAGCACATCGAACTCCAGATCCACGCCGCCTTTCGTGCGCAAAGCCTCGATGCGGTCTCCATCGATTCTGAGCGATCCGATCGGCTCCTCGACAACTCTAATTCCATGTTCGGCGATTTTGCGCCGTTCGCCGGCGTCAAGGTCCATTTTCTGGCCGAGGGTCAGCAGCGTCACGTCGCCTGAATAGGTGCGGGCGACGAAATCGGCTTCGCCGAGGCCCCGGTCGCCATACCCGATCACGGCGATCTTTTTGTTCGCTACCTCATAGCCGTCGCAGATTGGACAATAGCGCACGAGCCCGCGCTGCACGGCGTTGGGCAGATCTGGAAGGTCCGGCTCGATGTCGATCGCGCCGGTCGCGAGCATGATCTTGCGGGCATTGATGGTCAGCGCGCCGTCTTCTGTATCCGCGTGGGCAACAAAACCATGCTCAGTACGCTCGATCCGCGTCACCTCGCCGTTCTGCACGACCGCGCCGTAACGCTCGGCTGTCTCCTTCTGCCGCGCGAGCAGTTCCTTGCCGCCGATGCCCTCAGCGAACAGCGGGATGTTGTGGCTTGTCGGAATCCAGGCCGCACGCGGCGCGCCACTGTCGATCACGGCGAAGCTCCGATGGAATCGGGCGAGATAGAGCGCGCCGGTCAATCCGGCCGGCCCCGCGCCGACGATCAAGCAGTCCAGCGGTTCAGTTTTCCGTGCGGCCATATTGTCCCCCGCCTTCATTCCTGACTTTCGGCACGCGCGCCCCCGACGCACAATAGACGGAACGACTTGATCACGATGTCTTTTGGGTCCAACCGACCAAAAGACATGAACGTAACGATTCCAATAGTTTGAGCATGATGTCGTCCGAAAA
>JBKJVQ010000215.1:0-3309 GCA_046717125.1 Methyloligellaceae bacterium | reverse complement strand
CCCCCGTCATTCCTGATCGCATCGGCCGAAGTCACGCTGATGATGACACTGGCTGGTGTGCTGACGTTGCCTTGAATCACGGGAGGGAGCGCGCCGACATAAGGCTTGAGGACGATCGCTCCGGTGTATGTTCCATCGCCGATCTGAATCGTGGCCTGATAGATCGAAAGATCGAGCGCGCAAACCGTATCGACAGCCTTCTGGATGGTCAGGAAGGCACCGCCTGACGTGTTGGCGAGCCCGGAATTGGTGTCCGATCCATCGGTACGCACGTAGTAGGTGCGGTTCGCGGCCAACTGCTCGCGCGGTCCGCCACTGAGCGGAAACGAGATCTTGCCGCTGTTACGGTCGATCCTGATGGCTTCGAGCCAGGTCGTCCCGTCGGGGCTGACCTTGAAATGAAAATCGTCGTCGCCGGTGAGCCCGATCTCGGCGCGGCCGGAGAAATTGTCCTGGAAAAGGAGCGAGAGCGTCTTCGCGGCACTCTCCTTGCTCATCTTGTAGCGCAGATGCCCATCGCCGCCTTCCGCGACGGTCTTCGCCACCCACAGCGCGTTGTTGAGCTTGGCGCTGAACGGGTTGGTGGTGTCGGCGGTGGTGCCGACGCCGAGCAGCGAGATGTTCTGCAACGTCGCCAACAGTGCGAGCGCGCTGACCCAGGCGGTGCCGCTCCACGCGACGAGCGCGCCCTCGTCGATCACGTAGGCGAACCATCCGACCTTGGGCGTGCAGAACACCCAGCCGCCGTCCTGCCACGCTGCGATGTGATTGCCATGCCCGGCCCACGCACCGGTCGGGCTCGGGCTCGCCTTCACGATCCAGCGCTGTCCCTCGACGGGCGAGCCCGGCGGCGCATTGAGATCGCGGTCGACGATCGCGAGCTGCACCAGCGTGTCGATCAGGCGCAGCGTCTCGTTCAAGGTCACGTCAGGGAGAAGCTCGCCGCCTTCGATGAAAGGCAGCGCAAGATTGGCTGAGGTGCTCATGGGACCCCTTAAGGGATGAGAGTGGCAGTGGCAGGCAGGCCGCGGCCGACGGCGGCCGACATCTGATGGAGACGCACGCTGAAGCTTGATTGCGCGCTGCCGAAGTCGAGCGTCTCGTCACTCGCGGCGTAGAGGATTGACGGCGACGTGGCGGAGAGCGTGCGCAGCACCGACGAGCCCGAGAGGATTTCAAGCTCGTAGGCCTCGCTCGCCTCGCCGAGATCGGCGCGCGCCGCGAAGGTGACGCCGGCAAGGCCGCGCTTGCGCGTCCGCCACGAGAAGCGCACGCCACCCGCTTCGCGGCGCGCCTTGAGATGCACCGGCGCGAGCGGCTGGAACGCAAGCGGCCGCGGCCGCAACTCGATCTCGACCGCACTCGGATCGCCATGGTCGCGGTTCGACGCGACCACCCGCAACCGCATGCGCCGCCCGATCGTCTCGACGCCACGCGTAATCGGAATGACATGCGGATCGAGCAGAACGAACGGCGCGCCCGCCGCCAGCGGCGCGCCAATCGCGGCTTCGCTGCCGAGCTCTCCGCGCAACAGGCGCGAGAGTTCATACGTCCGATCGGCGGTGAGCACCGCGTTGGCGAATTGGAGGATTTCCCATGCGCCGTCGGGACGTTGCACCGCCGCCGCATTGGCGCCGCTCAGCACGCGCAGGTCGGACGCCGACGCCAGCGCGCCGCCATAAAGCTTGACGCGCGTCTGCGCGACCTTGTCCCAGCGGCTCGTCGGCCCCGCCCCCAGATCGTCAAGCGTCTCGCCCATGATGGCGGACGCCGTGACAATCGCGAATTGCTGGTAGCTCGCCCCGTCGTCGAGCGAGCGCCAGACCGCGACCGGCCCCGGCCACGGATTGGCGTAGACCGCCAGGTGCGCCGTGACGGGCGGCTCGTCGCCCGGCAGCATGGGCAATTCGAGCAGCACGGCCCGCACCGGTCCAAGCGGCGGCGGCATCACAGGCGGCAGGCGGCGCGGCGGCTCGGAGGCCAGCGCGAACACATCGGCATCGATGGAGCGCGCGCTGATGCGGCGCTGCCCGGTGTCGATGGTCGCGCGCAATTCGAGCGTTCGGCTGCGCCCGCCGGAGTCGAGCGTGATCACGTCGCCCGGCGTGAGTGCGAGCGCGCTCGGCGGCAGCGCGAACTCGGCGCTCTCGCGCCCGGCCCAGAGATCCTGCAGCCAGATTTCGGCGCGCCGCTCCATCGCTGCATCGCTGGTGATGACACTCAAATCCGCGTGCGAAGCCCGCGCCGCGCCGCCGACGAGGCGGCGCGAGGTGACGGCCGAGCGTCGATAGTCGGACTCGGCATCGGTGAAGCCGATCGAGACCTCGCGCGGCAATTCGGTTTCCTGCGCGCGCGTGAGCCGCAGCGGCGCCGCATCGTCCGGCAAGACGAGATCGTCTTCGGTCAGCGCAATGACCGGATCGCCGCCGCGCGGGCGGAAGCGCTGATCGCGCCGTCCTCGCTCGCCTCGAACGCATAGGCGAGCGCGAGCGGCTCGATCGCGGCACGCGGCGACATCGGGCGGTCGATGACGTAGCCATCGGGCCCCTCCCCGAGCGCCGACGTCTCGTAGCCGCCGACGCCGGCATCATCGAGGATCGCGGCGATCAATGCATCGAGCGGCGCACCGCCGAGCCGGCCGGTCAGCCAGTGGCCGGTTTCCCAGTTCGGCCCGTCGCTCCAAACGTCGAGCGCGGCGGGAAACAACGGATAGGGCCGCGCGTCCCAGGTCCACAGATGGATGGCTGAGGGCTCGAGCATGCGCCCGCCGTAGATGGACGACACCGGATTGTTCGTGAGCGTTGCGCCATGCGCCGGATCGAAGGTCTGCAGCGCAGCTTCGAGCATGCGCCGCTGGATCAGGTCGTCGCGCTTGCCGGTGGAGAAATGCGGCAGGCCGGACTCGGCCGACTTCGGATCGGGGAACACGCTCGGCTGGTTCGCGCCCTTGTCGACCGCGCCGCAGCCGATCTCGGTGAGCCAGATCGGCTTGCTCTGCGCTACCCAGCCGGTATGGGAGCCAAGCTCGCTGCCGCCGACCCGCTCGTAATGCGAATTGCTCCACCAATTCCAGATATCCTTGACGCGGAAGACCCAGGGCTTGCCCAAGCCATCGGTGATCGGCGTGCGCGTCTGCGCGGCGCGCGCCGCGTCGTTCGCGTAATACCAGTCGTAGGCATCGCCGCCGCGCAAGTTTCCAGCGAGATAATCGACGTCGTAAATCGTGTCGGCCATCTGCCGGTCGAGATGTGCGCTGCCGTCGCGCCAATCCGCCAGCGGCGCGTAGTAATCGATGCCGACCACGTCGAT
>JBKJVQ010000214.1:0-2853 GCA_046717125.1 Methyloligellaceae bacterium | reverse complement strand
GGTGGGAAGCACGGAGGTGGACTGCTGGTCCCTCGTCCTCGGCGCGCGCTGGTAATAAGAGAAGGCGTCCTGCCTGGCCCGCCGTAGCCGTAGCCTTGGCGGAGTCGGCCACAATTAGAGTTTCCGACCGGCGCCGTCGCCAAGTGGTAAGGCAGAGGTCTGCAAAACCTCCATCCCCGGTTCAAATCCGGGCGGCGCCTCCAAAATCCTTATCGCCGTGGGCTCTTGCCTTGGCCGCCGGAGCCTTGCACCCCGGCTGGCTCACGTCACTCCGCCACCGCTTCGCCGCTGGCTCCGCTCCGTTCGCCCGCGTGCCAGGATTAGCGAAGCCACCGGCCCTGGCCTGCCGAAAGCCTTGTGCCGTTGTCTCACCGACTTCGCGTTGCTCGCGCGTCGCGGCCTGGGGTAAGATGCCGTCCCCCTCAACAGAGGAGCGATGCATGTCTTGGTCTGTACGCTATGCGCGGCTATGTGGTCTGATCGCGATCGTGATCGCGATCGCCATTGGCGCCCGCACAGTGCTCGCAACGCAATCAGCGCCGCAGATGGCACCAGCACCCCCACTTTTCGATCAGGCGCGGGCGGTCGCGGATCTGCAGCGCGCCATCGCAGGGAAAGAAGATCTGCCGGCGACGGAGGTGTTCAAGAACATCACGCACTACAAAGGGGCGACGGCGGGGCGGCTGCTGCGCATCATGGACTTCGGCTTCTCGCGCAGCCTGGGCGTCACGTGCACCCACTGCCACGTTGCCGGCGAGTGGGACCGCGAAGACAAGGCCACCAAGCAGATCGCTCGTGAGATGAGCAAAATGGTGTCGACGATCAACTCCGAGCTGCTCAAGAAGGTCCCGAATCTGAAGAGCACCAACCCGGCCGTGAACTGCACGACGTGCCATCGCGGACAGACGAGACCCGCGCTCGATCACCCGGCCGCGGGACGCGGCCAGGAGGCACGATGACGCGCAGCGCCCTTCTGGCCGGAGGGTGCGCGGCGCTGCTTCTCAGCACCTGTGTCTTCGCGCAGGAACCGGCAAAGAGTCCACTGCCGGTCGCCGGCGCCAACGACAACCGCATGCCGGCAGGTCAGCTCAAGAACGGCACGTTGACGCTGCGGCTCGAGGTCGTGACCGCGCGGTGGCTTCCGGAGGGAGAGAAAGGCCCGACCCGGACGGTGCAGGTTCTCGCCGAGGAAGGGCGCGCGCCGCAGGTGCCAGGACCGCTCATCCGCGTGCCCGAGCGCACCGAGATTCACGTGGCCGTGCGCAACCGTCTCGCCGACACACCCGTCCGGCTCCACGGCATGATGCCGCGACCGGGGGATGCCGCCCAATCCGTCGAGATCGCACCGGGCGCCGTGCGCGAGTTTCGCTTCAAGGCAGGCGAGGCGGGCACCTATTTCTACTGGGCCCGCACCACCTCGCCAACGTATTCAGAGCGGCGATTCATCGACAGCCAGCTCTCCGGCGCCCTCATCGTCGACCCCCAACGGGTCGAAGAACGTATCGACGACCGCGTCTTTGTGATCAGCCAGTGGGCTGACGCGACTGTCGTCCCGGCGAGGGCCTCCCTCACGATCAACGGTGCCTCCTGGCCGCGGACCGAGCGGCTGACGCTTCCTTTCGGCCTAGCGGCACATTGGCGTGTCATCAATGCCTCCTCCGGCGCGCATCCGATGCATCTGCACGGCACGTTTTATACGGTCGAAAGCCGCGGCGACGCAGGGCGCGACACGATCTATGGCGCCGACGGACGCCGCATGGTGACCACAGAACTGATGGAACCAGGCACGACGATGGCGATGCGCTGGGTGCCGGACCGTGTGGGCAACTGGCTCTTTCACTGTCACATCCTCGCGCACGTGACTGGAGACATGCGCCTGGCCGACATGACGCCTGCAGCACGGGAGGCCGCCTCGCATCACGTTGAGCACGACATCGAAAAGGCGATGGCGGGTCTCGTGTTAGGCATCACGGTGCCGCCGGGTGACGAGACGGCGGCGTCGGACCTGGAGCCGCACGTCCCCCGGCGGCTGACGTTGACGATGACGCAGACGCCCAATCGATATGGCGCAGGTCCGGGATTCGGGTTCAGGATTGCTGATGATGAGGCCCGGACGTCCCCCGCTCAGGACGTCTCCGGCCGTGAGGAGCCGCCCAACCCGAGCCCGACCCTGGTGCTGACACAGGGTGAGCCCGTCGTGATCAAACTCGTAAGCCAGTTGGAAAAGGAAACGCAGATCCACTGGCACGGAATTGAGCTTGAAAGCTATAACGACGGTGTACCGGGCTGGAGCGGCAACCTGCGGCAGATCACGCCGTCAATCGCGCCCGGCACGACCTACGAAGTGCGCTACACGCCGCCGCGCGCCGGAACGTTCATCTACCACACCCATGCGCACGACCGCAGCCAGCTCAGCTCCGGACTGTACGGCGCGCTGGTGGTCGTGGAGCCGGGCAAGCCGTTCGATCCGGCTGTCGAACGGATCGTGCTGCTGGGAGGGGCGGGCCAGGGGTCGCCGGCGGTCGAGGTCAACCGAAGCACCAACCCACTGCCGATGGATCTCAAGGTGGGCGTCATCCACAGGTTCCGCCTCATCAACATCTCGCCGAACTCCACGGCCATCGTGACGCTTCGCAACGACGCCGGGCCGGTGCAGTGGAGGCCGGTGTCAAAGGACGGCGCGGAGCTGCCGCCCGCGCAGATGGCGGCAAAACTGGCGCGACAGGTGATTTCGGTCGGCGAGACCTACGACTTCGAGTACACGCCGTCAGCGCCAGGCGAGTTGCGGCTCGAGGTGTTCAGGCGCGCGTTGCAGCCGGTCATCACGTCGTTGCTCGTGCGCGTGACGCGCTA
>JBKJVQ010000213.1:0-3743 GCA_046717125.1 Methyloligellaceae bacterium | reverse complement strand
CTTGCCGTGGGCTACGCGCAGGCCGACCCACTCGCGCGCGTCACCAGCAATGATTTTCGGCCAGAACTGCTTGAAGGTAGAAATCGGCATCGCGCTTATCCGGCCATCGATGCGCATCGCGGGCGATGTCGGCGAGTCGATCATCGAGCCCGCCAATTCGATGGACGCCGTGCCCGCCCGCATGACGTAGCGCGTGATGTCCACGCGGCCGCTCTCCGGGTCGACACGGCCTTCCGCCTTCCACTCGTCGATGTGGAGCGGGGGCAGACCGAACTCCTCGGCATGCAGGACCGCCGCTCGCGCGGCGATCTCAAACTTCCATGTGCGCGGCTCGCCGGGCTTGCCGCCTTCGGGACGGAAACCGCCGCTGATGGTCGCGCTGCTTCCGCCCCATTCGAATGTGGACGGAAGGATTTCAATGCGGTCCTCGGCCTTGAGATAACGGATGTGCAGATCGCCCTCATCGATCCGGACGGGTAGATCCTTGCTCCATGGCGGTGTGATCATGCCGCCCGCCAGCCGAAGCGTCGCGGTGGCGGCCTCTATGTCGCCCTTCGGCCCGAGCGTGAACGATGTCTCCGCCGTCACGGGCATTCCCATCGCCTTCAGCATCTTGATGGTCGGGAAATTGTTCGAAACCACGTGCGGCACGAGATCGCGGATCACGGCATTCACGGACAGCCTGTTGTTGCGGCCCGACTGCTCGGTGCGGAAGTCCAGTTTCCACGGACCTTGCTTCGACGCGACCTGCGCGTCGCCGATCAGGATCGACCGCTTCTTGCCGTGCTCCAGCCCGATCGCGAAGTCCGGCACCTGCCAAACCGTCTGCGATCCGTTCTGGTCGAACACGACCGTCGCGTTCTTCACACCGAACCGGGTGAGGTATGAGCCACTGCCCGAGCCGGCGCGGGCGTTCTCGAAGGCTCGCGTCACGGCCTGGGTAACGTTGAGACTCGCCGCGGGACGAGCCGCAGCTGGGAGTCCGCCACGCTTGGCGACGACGGTTTCGGGCAGCCCCGCAATGACCATGTTGGCCGGCCGCGAGAACCTCAAGGAGAGGCCGGTGTCCTTGTTGTAGAACAAGAGCATTCTTGGTCCGATGAAATCGACGCTGCCAGGCGCGATGCGCCCGGACAGAAGTGCAGCGCCGCTCAATCCAACAGCGGCGAGGGGCGCCTGCGCAACGATCGTGCCGTCCGGTTCGACCAGCTTGATGTTGGTCAGGCGGAAATTGACGCCCGCCCCTTCTGACTCGCGCTGGATGATGGCGTCGTCGATTTCGACTTCAAGGTCGACCAATTCCCGGTTGATGGACTCCTCGATCAAGGGAACGAGGCCGCCGAATGAGACCGGTCCGTTGTTCAGACGTCCATAGGCCATCATGACCGCCACGAGACCGAGGACCAGCATGCCGGCCATGAGCTCGCGCCCAACGCGCACCGAACGCTTTGACAAGCGGCGCAGTTCGATCTGGACAGGCGGCGGGATACGGTCCGCGAGCGCCCTGCCCTGTTGCGGTATCACGGCGAGGGCGCGGGTTGTCGCGCCCAGCGCAGCGCGGCCATTGTCGATCAGCTTGTCGATTCTGTCCGACATCGGCTTGCGGTCGCGAACGCCTCTTGTCAACTATGGCGCGGACGAGAACCGTCGGACGATCCGACCCGTGGAACGGGGCTGAACCGTGCGTCGGCCTCTAGCATGTCACGCTGTTCGAGTGCCCCCGGGCCTTCGATCGTTAACCCCCTCGCGCGCCTTGCGCTTTGGGGGTGCGCATGAGCGTGATCTGACAGGCGAAGTGCGTCCAAAGGAAGGCGATAAACATGCTGGAGCAAGGCGATAACGCCCCTTCGTTCGAGATGCCCATCAATGGTGGCGGCGTCATCAGTCAGGCAGGGCTCGGAGGAAAGCGGGCGGCGCTCTACTTCTACCCCAAGGACGACACCAGCGGCTGCACCATCGAAGCAGCCGAGTTCAGCGCGCTGTCCCGTGAATTCGAGGAGGCGGGCGTCTTGGTGATCGGTGTGTCCCCGGACACGGTCGCAAGTCACGACAAATTCTGCGCCAAGCACGGCCTCAAGCATATTCTCGCTTCCGACCCCGACACCAAGGTCTCGCACGCCTATGGAGTTTGGGCCGAGAAGTCGATGTACGGTCGAAAATATATGGGCGTCGAGCGCTCTACGTTCCTGATCGGCAAGGATGGACGAATCGAGCGAGTCTGGCGCAAGGTCAAAGCGCCGGGTCACGCGGCAGAAGTCTTGGCTGCGGCGCGAGAATTGGCGACATAGGCAACGGTCGGGCAAGACAGCGCTATAAAAGCCACACACATGCTCTCATCAACCCAGAAGAGTCATGACAATCTCCGACCGGATCGATATTCTTCGGGCGAACTTGCGGGATCGCGCACTGCTTCGTGCGCGACGAGACGAACGTCAGCGTCAGGGTAATCCGGCAGGTCGTTGGCGTCGAGCCGTCATGCAGAGTGCGAGGTTATGACCTCGATCACCAGAGGGGAGCACGTATGTTCACTAAGAAACCTGAAGCGGGCCCCGGCGGCTCCGTGCCGAGTTCGGGCCCCAGCGCGGGCGCCGCTTCCTCTTCGGCGCCGGCGGACAGGCCGGCACGGGAAATGAACGCGGCCCCTGCCGCGAGCGAGCGATCGGCTTCGTTCGGCAAGAGTTCGGGCAAAGTCGTGCCCTCGATCATCGGAGAGGATCTGACTATCACTGGCAACGTCGTCACCAAGGGTGAAATTCAGGTGGACGGCGAGATCCAGGGCGATGTGCATTGCGGTTCGATCATCGTCGGCGAAAAAGCCGCGATTACCGGCGGAATCGTCGCGGACGAAGCCACGGTGCGAGGGCGTGTGACCGGTTCCATCCGGGCGTTTCGCGTCAGCCTGCAGAGTAATTCTCACGTCGACGGCGACATTTTTCACCAGAGCCTCGCCATCGAACAGGGCGCCTACTTCGAAGGGAAATCTCGCCGCTCCGACGATCCGGTTTCGGCGGGAAAATCTTCTGGCGCACAGAAAGCCGACCACAAGCCTGCAAATCAGGGCGCTGCCGGCGGAGGCCATCCGCACGCGGCGGCCTGACATCGGCGCACTGGGAAATCGGAAGGCCGGGACAGCGTCCCGGCCTTAATGTTGCGCGGATCAGGCGACCCGCTGCGCCAGCGCCGCCTCGATGAACGCGTCGATTGCGCCGTCCAGCACGCCATGCGGGTTTGTGCTTTCGACGCCCGTGCGGTTGTCCTTCACAAGCTGGTAGGGCTGCAGCACGTAGGACCTTATCTGATGTCCCCAGCCGATGTCGGTACGGGAATCGGCCTGCGCCTGAGCCTCTTCCTCGCGGCGTTGAAGCTCGGCTTCGTAAATGCGGGCGCGCAGCATGGACCAGGCGGTCGCTCGGTTCTTGTGTTGCGACCGTTCGTTCTGACACTGCACCACGATCCCTGTCGGGATGTGTGTGATGCGCACGGCGCTGTCGGTTGTGTTGACGTGCTGCCCCCCCGCGCCGCTCGCCCGGTAGGTGTCTATACGGACGTCCTTCTCGTCGACCTCGACTTCGATCTTGTCGTCGACGACCGGAAAGACCCAGACCGATGCGAAGCTCGTATGGCGGCGCGCGTTCGAATCGAAGGGCGAAATGCGGACGAGACGGTGCACGCCGGACTCCGTCTTCAGCCAGCCATAGGCGTTGAAGCCCCTGATGAGCACGGTGGCCGACTTGATCCCGGCC
>JBKJVQ010000212.1:0-2560 GCA_046717125.1 Methyloligellaceae bacterium | reverse complement strand
GGCCGAGATCGACCAGCTCTATCCGCGGCTGCGCCCCGCGCGCGTCACGGTGACGACGTCGCACGGCCGGTTCGTGCTGCAGGCCGACGAGGCCTGGGGCTCGCGCCTCGTGCCGCTCGACGACGCGGGGTTGATCGCGAAATTCTTAGGGCTGGTCGAGCCGGTGTTGGGCGAGACGCGCGCCAAGCAATTGTCCGAGCGGCTGTGGACGATCGACCAAGCGGACGACGTCGCGCCGCTGGTGGAGATGCTGGCGAAAAACTGATTCTCAAAACAGGCCGCGCTCCCTTGTATCTGCACCGACGTGATTCTGTGCGATGGAAGCGACTGAGCGCCGGGGCCGATCGCCACCGGCCCCGGCGCTTGGCGATGTCGCCCGTCCACCCTCCGGCTACAACCGTGGGAGAGCCAGGGATCTTCGCCAACGTCACGCACGACCGAACAGTCGTTGGATTCCAATCGTACGCACAAGGAAGGTTACCGTGACTCAGATCATCTGTGGAGTGGATGTTTCGAAGCGCCGGCTGGATGCCCATGTGGTGCCGTCCGGACAGTTCGAGAGTTTCGACAATGATACGGCCGGGATCGCCGAACTCGCCGCCTTCTGCCGCCGACAGGACGTGCAGCTGGTGGCGATGGAGGCGACCGGCGGCTATGAGCGGGCGGCCTTCCTGCTGCTGTGGGAGGCCGGCATCGCCTGCGGCCTCACCAATCCCAAGAGCGTGCGCCGCTACGCCGAGGCCATGGGCGTGCTGGAGAAGACCGATCGGCTCGATGCCGCTGTCATCGCCCGCTTCGCGGTGGCCAAGGGCCTCAAGCCGACGACCCCGCCGAGCCCTGCTCAGCAGCGCCTCAAGGCCCTGGCGGCGCGGCTGCGGCAGGTCACCGACGACCTCGTGGTGCAGAAGCAGCGGCGCAGCAGCGCCATCAACGCCGAGATGACGGCGAGCATCGACGAGGTGATCGGCCTGCTCAAACGCCAGACCCGCCAGTTGGCGGGCGAGATCGCCTCGCTGATCGACGACGATCCGCTGTGGTCGCAGCTCGATCAAGCCTTGCGCAGCACCAAGGGCGTCGCAGACCGCGCCGTCGCCCGGCTGCTGGCCGATCTGCCGGAGATCGGCATCTATTCCAACAAGGCCGTGGTCAAGCTTGCCGGACTGGCGCCGCTCGCCGACGACAGCGGCGCCAGGACCGGCAAGCGCCACATCCGGGGCGGCCGCGCCGGCGTCCGGTCGATCATGTTCCTGATCGCCGACATCGCCCGCCGCTTCGACCAAAGCCTGGCGGCGTTTCATCGCAAGCTCACCGAAGCCGGCAAGCCCAAGATGGTCGTGCGCATCGCGCTCGCCCGCAAACTGCTGGTCCGGCTCAATGCAAAAGCACGCGAAGCGCGAGAGAGATATGCTATTGCAACTTGACAGCCCAGATAGTCGCTCTCCCTCAAAGGAGAGGGGAAGCGAGTTCGGAGAAAGCAATACGATGAAAACTGAACCCTTTAGTTCCTGATCTCGCCGATCACGATCCGGTTCGGCGCGTCGATCAGCAGGATGCGATCTTGCGCCTGCACAATTTTCATCCGCGCCAGCGCCGGATCGTTGGCCGCGATGCCCAGGTCGTGCACCGTGACATTCCAGGGCAGTTCCTCGGACGGCTTGGCCGTGGTGGCCTGCACCGGCCGGTTCGCCGCCTTCACGCTCGCTGCGATCGCCTTCTTTTGCTCGTCGCTCAGTCCCATCGCGGGCATCGCCATGATCTGCACACGGTCGATCGCGTCATTGCGCTTGGAGAACTTCGCCGGAACAGTCTGGCTGTCGGCCGGCGCGCCAGGGACATTCCAGGCGCCGTTCATCAGTGCCGGGGAAGCCTCGCCCTGGGCCTGCGTGGGTGCATGCGAGCCAGGCTCTTCCTTGCCGGCGCGGCCGGACACGGAATGTGCCGCCTTGTCGCCCTGGCTATCCTGGTTGGTTGTGGGGGCCGCGCTGGACGGGCCGGACTGATCGTTCGTGCCCGACGTTTTACGGTTCTCCTGACCGCCGCCTTGACTGGGTGTGGCGGGCTGTCCGGTTTCCGGCTTGGGTGCCGCATTCTGTTGCGTAGGCTGATCCTGAGCCTGAGCGGGGATCGCGGTCGAGCCGAGCAACGCGCTCAGCGCGAGGACGACAACGGTTGAATGGCGCATGTGTGAAGTCTCCCGGGGATATCCTTCCCCGCGAGACAACGCGCTGGCCGTCGTTCGGTTGCATCACATCGCCGGCGGCGCCACCTGCGCGACCTGCCCGCTTCGCTGCAGCGCATCGGCGACGAAGCCTGCGAGATACTTCGCGCCCGCGGTGCGGCCCTTCGGCGTGCCCATCGCCTGCTGGATCTTATGGAACGCGCCGCTCATCACCCGCATCTCCGGATGATCCTTCGCATAGGCGTCCAGCGGCTGCCGCACGCCGGCCACGGCCTCGAGCTTGTCGTTGACGAACAGTTCGATGTTGGCGCGGTCGCCGCCGGCTGCAGCCTCGACGATCGTGGCGTTCTTCATCGTGCGCTTGAGATATGTCACGTAGCC
>JBKJVQ010000211.1:0-3898 GCA_046717125.1 Methyloligellaceae bacterium | reverse complement strand
GTCCCCCGCCTTCATTCCTGACTTTCGGCGCGCGCGCCCCCGACGCACAATAGACGGAACGACTTGATCACGATGTCTTTTGGGTCAAACCGACCAAAAGACATGAACGTGATCGACTCCAATAGTTTGAGCATGATGTCGTCCGAAAACCGCTTTACACTTTTCGGCATCATGCTCTAGTCGCGCTTCTGGGAGCCTCAATGGCCGTCCGGCAACTGCCTCCGTCGCTTGCCAACCGCATCGCCGCTGGCGAGGTCGTCGAACGGCCCGCCAGTGTCGTCAAGGAGCTGGTGGAAAACGCGCTCGACGCCGGTGCAGCGCGCATCGATGTGACGGTCGCGGGGGGTGGTCTGTCGCTGATTCGGGTTGCCGACGATGGCCACGGCATGGACGCGGACGATCTTGCGCTTTCGGTCGAGCGCCACGCGACGTCCAAGCTGGCTGAAGACGATCTCGTGCATATCGCGACGCTCGGCTTTCGCGGTGAGGCGCTGCCCTCGATCGGCTCGGTTGCGCGGCTCATCATCCGTAGCGCGACGGCTGAGGGCGTGGGGCGCGAGATTGCCGTCGATGCGGGTGTAAAATCCGTTTTGCGGCCGGCGGCGCAGGGGCAGGGCACGACTGTCGAAGTCCGCGATCTCTTCTATGCGACGCCGGCGCGACTGAAGTTCATGAAGTCCGAGTGCGCCGAGATCGCCGCCATCGCAGACGCGGTGAAGCGCCTCGCCATGGCGCATCCATCGATCGGGTTCAGCCTGTCGCAGGGAGAGCGCGCCGGCGTCAGGCTGCCTGCCGGCCACGATGCGTTGACACGGCTCGGGCACGTGCTCGGCGACGATTTTCTCGCCGACGCTGTTCCGGTTCTCGTTCAGCGCGACGGCGTTACGCTGGATGGGTTCGCCGGATTACCAACGCTGAACAGGCCGACCGCCGCCGGCATCCATCTCTTCGTCAACGGGCGCCCCGTGCGCGATCGTCTGTTCGCTGGGGCCGTGCGCGCGGCCTATGGCGATCTGCTGCCGAACGGACGCCATCCGATGGCCGCGCTGTTCGTGACGCTGCCATCCGAGATGGTCGACGTGAACGTGCATCCGGCCAAGACCGAAGTTAGGTTCCGCGATCCGTCGCTTGTCCGTGGGCTGATCGTGACAGGCTTGCGCGGTGCGCTGGGGCAGGCGGGCCACAAGGCGACGCAGAGTCTGGCCGACAAGGCGTTCGCGCAGATGCGACCCGAGCCCTCACGCTCGTACCCGCATCGGCCTGACAGGGCGCATCGCGGCATGGCCGAAATCGCGCAGGCGGCGTTTGCGCCGCTGGATCGTCCGAGCGCGGATGTGCGGGCGGCAGCGTCGGCGGAGCCCGGCGATGCGCCGCTTGGCGCGGCGCGAGCGCAGATCAATGCGACCTTCATTGTCGCCGAGACGCGCGACAGTCTCGTCATCGTCGATCAGCATGCGGCGCATGAGCGGCTGACCTACGAACGGTTTAAGTCCGCGTTGTCGAATGGCGGCGTCGCGCGGCAGATGCTGCTGATTCCGGAGATTGTCGAACTCGATGCGGAACGCGCGGCTGCGCTGGCTGAGGCTGCACCCGAACTCGAACGTCTCGGGCTCGTGCTTGAGCCGTTCGGTGACGGCGCAGTCTGTGTGCGCGAGACGCCGGCGCTGCTCGGCCAGCCGGACATTGCGGCGCTGCTCAAGGATTTGGCCGAGGAGCTGCTGGAACGGGAGGATGGCGGACGCGCGCGCGACGTGCTCGACCATGCGCTGTCCACCATGGCCTGTCATGGCAGCGTGCGCGCCGGCCGCATCCTCAAGCCGGAAGAGATGGACGCGCTTCTGCGCGACATGGAGAAGACGCCGTTCTCCGGCCAGTGCAACCACGGCCGCCCGACCTATATCGAGCTGAAGCTCGCCGATATCGAGCGGCTGTTCCAGCGGCGGTGATTTTTAGACTGACCGTAAAATCACCATCTGCGTCTCCCCCCAGCGGCGGCGGTCGATCTCCTCGAAACCGTCAGGCGGCTGAACATCCGCGTCTGCGCTCTCCTCCAGCACGCACACTGCGCGGGGCTGAAGCCATCCGCCGTCGCGCGCCGCTTCCAGCGCCGCTTCGCCCATCCGCTGCCCATAAGGCGGATCGGCGAACAGCAGATCGAACGCCGCCATCGCGCCTGCCGGCCCAAGCTTTGTCGCATCGCGCCGCCAGATTTTGCTCGCGCCGGTCAGACCGAGCGCTTCGACATTCTGGCGGATCGCGGCCCGGGCGTCAGCGCTGTCCTCGATGAACAAAGAGTAGCGCGCACCGCGTGACAACGCTTCGAGGCCCAGGGCGCCGGAGCCCGCGAACAGGTCGAGCACGCGCGCGCCTTCCGGCGAGAAGCCCTCGATGCCGTGCGAGAGGATGTTGAACAGCGACTCGCGCACGCGGTCGGATGTGGGACGCGTCGCCATGCCCTTCGGCGCGACAATCTGTGTGCCGCGAAACCGTCCGGCAACTATCCTCATCGCTTCGGCGTGCGCGGGCCGCCACGGATGCCGCCCGGACGCGGCTTCGGGCGCTCGGGCTTCGCGAATTTGGCCAATGCGCGGGTTTCCTTGGCCGCTTCACGTTTCGGCGCGCGATCCCCACGGTTGTCAGGGCGCTCTTTCCTCGCCCGCATCGGCGCGGTCCGCGGCGGACGGGCCTTCTCGTTCGATGGCGGAGCGTCCTTTCGCTGTGGGCGTTCACCGACGGGTTGCTTCGCTGCGCTCGCCCTGCGGGCCGCCTTGTGCGGCGTCTCAAGACCCAGCTCCTGCGAAAGACGAGGGCCGAGCTGGTCGCGCAAAGTCTTCGTCTTGACCTCCTCGATTGCGCGCACGGCGAGGTCGCCGAGTTGGAACGGCCCGAACGAGATACGGATCAGCCGGTTCACGCTCAGGCCCAGCGCACCCAGCAGGTTTTTTACCTCGCGGTTCTTGCCTTCGCGCAAGCCGAGAGTCAGCCAGACATTCGAGCCCTGTGGCCGATCGAGCTTCGCCTCGACCGGGCCGTAGCGCACGCCGTCGATTTCCGCGCCCTGGCGGATGCGGTCGAGATCGGCGTCCGTCACCTGACCATGTGCCCGCACACGATAGCGCCTGAGCCAGCCGGTGGCAGGCAGCTCGAGATGCCGCGCCAGCGCACCGGAATTAGTCAGCAGCATCAGACCTTCGGTCGACATGTCGAGTCGGCCGACTGAGATCACGCGCGGCAGATTGTCGGGCAGCGCCTCGAACACGGTCGGCCGTCCGCGCGTATCCTTGTGGCTCGTCACGAGGCCCTCCGGCTTGTGGTAGCGCCAGAGGCGGATCGCATCGGCATCGGGCAGGGGTTCGCCGTCGACCACGATCCTGTCGCTCGGACCGACAATGGTCGCCGGCGTGTCGATGATCTTGCCGTTGACTGCGACTCGGCCGGCCGCGATCCAGACTTCCGCGTCGCGGCGCGAGCAGAGGCCGGCGCGGGCGATCGCCTTGGCGACGCGCATCCTGCCGTCGTCGGGCGCTTGCTTTTCCGCGCCGCCTTTGTCCACTTTCTCGTCCATGTCGGACGGGAACTATGCAGAAGCGGACGGGGCGGGCAAGCCGACCCCGATGGAGATCGCGCTGGAGGAGGCGCGCGCGGCGGTCGCGGCCGGCGAGCCGCCTATCGGCGCGGTGATCGTGGCGGCCGACGGGCAGGTGCTGGCGCGCAGCCACAACATCACACGCGCGACCGACGATCCGACCGCCCATGCCGAGATGGTGGTGATCCGCGCTGCCTGCGCGACCATCGGCTCGGAACGCCTGATCGATTGCGATCTCTATACGACGCTTGAATCCTGCGCGATGTGCGCCGTCGCGATCGCGTTCGCGCGCATTCTGCGTCTCTATTACGG
>JBKJVQ010000210.1:0-4430 GCA_046717125.1 Methyloligellaceae bacterium | reverse complement strand
GGTTTAAGGGCCGGGGATTACTTTTTGGCGCGCGCCTCAGCCGGCTGCTGCGCGCGTGACCTCCTTCGCGAGGGGGTTAAAATTCCGAGTTCAAATCTGCTGAGGCGGATGGAGCAGTCGAATATCTGACAGATGGTCATGGCTGCCTACACGCAGACCAGATGCCTATCCAACCGCGAACGTGTTGGCACTACTCTACAATGAATCCGAAATTGCCAGACACAAGCTTAAAATGGGATTTCTTCTTCGGATATCTCGGTAGGCATCCAAGGAAATCTGGTTGTTGCTGCGATAAATTCGGGCATAAAACGTCCTTCTGCCCCCAATACTCGGTCGGATCATTCTCCAACGAGGGCGAGGCAAGGGACCGTGATTCGATCGACCAAAATTTCTCGTCCTGCTTTTTGCTGGAATTTACATCCACCGCTTCGATCAATTTGCCTTTAGCTAAGTTATCCTGAGCTACAAGTTCGCTTTCTGCTTCGATCAATTTCAAGACACACTTTATTTCATCGAAAATAGTCTTATGATTGTCTTTTAGTAAGTCAGAATCAAATAAAAAAGAAAGTCTTTTGCGTGCATTTATTTGTAGCGATTCTTTGTTAATTCTTGCGCTTGTAGCGTCCTCGACGAGAAACGTACAAAGCGAGGCTAATTTTTCAAATTAAGTTATTATTGAGGGCGATTGCTTTAGAACTCTGAAACCTATATGCCCCTCATACACCTCGCTCTTTGTTAAAACCGGAAATTGATAGGTCAAAATTACACTAATCCATTTCTCGCTTTTGATTTGTCCAAGTGCAATTTTGCACAATCCCGTTCCCAGCGTTTTGAAGTCTGTGTACCAATCAGATTCTGTGTTTGTCGGGACGACATCTGGCATCGCAATAAGTTCTTATAAGATACTCTTCAATTCCTATAAACACATGCCTGATATTTTGTTTAATAAGTTCAACGTCGTCCGACCTAAGAGGTCTGAAATGAGCCAACGAATTTCTAATAGTTCCTATTTCATCTAGTTTCGTTCTGATAAGCTCCTTCTTGCCCTTAAAGTGTTTGTGGAAAATTTCCCAGTAAGCGTCTGATGTGATAAGTCGCGTTAGTTCACCGCCGTTTAAATACATCAAGGGAGAATTTATTTATTTCATAACCCAAATATCCAAAGCCTTTCGCCTGAGATATCCGCATCGAACCAAGAGAATTAATCGTTGACTGATCGTCGTCGCTAGTCTGAATTGCGATGTATTTCCAACTGTCTTGATAAGTGTTTTTAAGAACGACGTAGACGAACACGCGAAGCGCATTTTCCATTCGGAACAGGATGTTCAGAGCTTCATAGTAGTGTAAATGAAGCCACCTGCCGGGAACGACGATTGAACCGTCGTTTCTGCGCTCTGCAGATGCCCACTGCATATTAATCTCCTCCGTATGGGCCGTTAGCGTTGGCCAATACGCCTTGTCCGGCGTGCTCTCGGCGACGATGCGACCGCCGCCGGCGTCGCCGCCTTCGGGGCCGAGGTCGATCACCCAGTCGGCGGTCTTGATCACCTCCAGATTGTGCTCGATCACGACGACCGAATTGCCCTGATAGACCAGCTCGTGGAGCGAATTATTACGCAACGAGCTGCGCCTTTGGTCCCCAGCGCTCGGCAAGCGCTTCCAGCCGTGAGACGTCATCCGGCGTCGGATTGACAACGAAAAACGTGCGCGAGCCGAAGGCGCTGTATTTGAGCGCGACGGCCGGACTGCCGAGCACCTCCACCCAATAGCGCAGCTCCTCGCGATGGCCGCCTTTGCGACGCGTGTTGTGATGGTAGATCACAGCGGTGCGACCGTCTGCCAGCGCGTGCACTTCCGATAGCGGGATCGACTTCCAATCCTTGTTTCTGCCGGAACGATACAGATTGTCCTCGCGCAGTCCGTTGTCGGGATCGGCGAAAACGAGTTCGCAATCCGCTACAGTCGTCAGGACACGGTCGAACCAGTTCGAGCGCCACTCGGCTCGGGCAACATAGCTTTGCGATGCGAAATCCAGCGGCTCACCGGCGAAGCTGCCTCCGGGAAATAGGCCGGCCTCCTGGACCGCGGCGATGTTCCTTCGGTTGTCGCGGACGATCACGGCGAGCCGGTCGAACAGCTCGGGGTCTTTGTCAGCCCAGAGCTCGGGCTTGTTAAGGTATGTGACGTGGCGTCCGTCGGTGTTGTGATCTTCGTCGGGGTAAAGGTACCACGCGACGCCGAGACGCCTTTGACCGGCGAGCGCCCGGAGCAGCGCATATTTGAAGAAGTCTCCGGCGTCGCCTGTGTATCGGTTCTGCATGCGTTCTTTAAGAATGCGGGTGTACGGATCGACAACCTGCGCGTGAGAAGGTGGAGGGAATTCAGCCAAAGAGTCTTGCGCTGGATCCCGGATCACGCGATGGCGCTTTGCGCCACGCGGTCCGGGAAGTCGCTGACAGATTCGTGGCCAACGATCACTCCGCCGCCACTTTCCCACGCTTGCCGCCACTCCGCCGATCCAGCAATCCCCGCAAATACTGCCCTGTGTAGCTCTCCGCGACTGCCGCGACCTGCTCCGGCGTGCCCTCCGCCACAACCCGCCCGCCGGCGTCGCCGCCTTCGGGGCCGAGATCAATCACCCAGTCGGCGGTCTTGATGACCTCCAGATTGTGCTCAATCACGACGACCGAATTGCTCTGGTCGACCAGCTCGTGCAGCACTTCGAGCAGCTTGGCCACGTCGTGGAAATGCAGGCCCGTGGTCGGCTCGTCGAGGATGTAGAGCGTGCGGCCGGTGGCGCGGCGTGACAGCTCGCGCGACAGCTTCACGCGCTGCGCCTCGCCGCCCGAGAGGGTGGTCGCCTGCTGGCCGACATGGATGTAGCCGAGGCCGACGCGCTTCAGCGTCTCCATCTTGTCGCGCACGGCGGGCACGGCCTTGAACAGGTCGGCGGCTTCCTCGACCGTCATGTCGAGCACGTCGGAAATCGACTTGCCCTAGAACTTGATTTCCAGCGTTTCGCGGTCGTAGCGCTTGCCCTAGCAGCCGTCGCAGGTGACGTAGACATCGGGCAGGAAGTGCATATCGATCTTGATGAGGCCGTCGCCCTTGCAGGCCTCGCAGCGTCCGCCCTTCACGTTGAAGGAGAAGCGACCCGGCCGGAACCCGCGCTGCTTGCTTTCGGGCAGTTCGGCGAACCATTCGCGGATGGGCGTGAAGGCGCCCGTATAGGTCGCGGGGTTCGAGCGCGGCGTGCGGCCGATGGGCGACTGGTCGATGTCGATGACCTTGTCGAGGAACTCGATGCCTTCGATCGCGTCGTGGTCGCCGGCATGGTCGCGTGAATTGTTCAGTCTGCGTGCAACCGCGCGATACAGCGTCTCGATCAGGAACGTCGACTTTCCCCCGCCCGAGACGCCGGTGACGGCGGTGAACAGGCCGAGCGGAATGTCGGCGGTGACATTCTTGAGGTTGTTGGCGCGCGCGCCCTTGACGGTGAGCTTGCGCGACTTCGACGGCTTGCGGCGGGCGCGGGGCAGGGCGACCTGGCGGAAGCCGGTGAGATATTGGCCAGTGAGGCTGTCCGGATTGTGCATCACATCCGCGGGCGTGCCCTCGGCTACGACCTCGCCGCCATGGATGCCGGCGGCGGGGCCCATGTCGACCACGTAATCGGCGGTGAGGATCGCGTCCTCGTCGTGCTCGACGACGATGACCGTGTTGCCGATGTCGCGCAGGTGCTTGAGCGTTTCGATCAGCCGCGCATTGTCGCGCTGGTGGAGGCCGATGGAGGGCTCGTCCAGCACATAGAGCACGCCGGTGAGGCCCGAGCCGATCTGGCTGGCGAGGCGGATGCGCTGGCTCTCGCCGCCGGACAGCGTGCCGGAAGCGCGGTTGAGCGCGAGATAGTCGAGGCCGACATCGACGAGGAAGCGCAGGCGCTCGCGGATCTCCTTCAGGATGCGCTCGGCAATCGTGCGCTGATTGTCCGTGAGCCGATCCGGGAGAGCGGCGAACCAGTCATTGGCGGCGCGGATCGACATCTCGGTGATCTGGCCGATATGGCAGAGGTCGATCTTCACCGCGAGCGCCTGAGGCTTGAGGCGATAGCCGTTGCAGGCATGGCAGGGATGGTCGGACTGATAGCGCGCCAGTTCTTCGCGCACCCAGTCGGACTCGGTCTCCTTCCAGCGCCGCTCGATATTGGTGACGACGCCCTCAAAGCTCTTGGTGGTCTTGTAGCGGCGCAGACCGTCCTCGTAGGTGAAGGCGATCTCGTCCTTGCCGGAACCGAACAGGACCACGTTGCGGAAATCTTCGGGCAGATCGCGCCAGGGTTTGGTCGGCGAGACACGGTAATGCTTCGCCAGCGCCTCCAGCGTCTGCGCGTAATAGGGCGAGGCGTTGCCAGTGCGCGCCCAAGGCATGAT
>JBKJVQ010000209.1:0-4996 GCA_046717125.1 Methyloligellaceae bacterium | reverse complement strand
TTTGAACGGGGCCACGATGGGGGAGGGTGGGGGGTGAGGGTCGCGGCTCCTGTCCTCTGCACCGAACAACTTGCAGCCGGCCCATGGGTTCCCGCGCTTTCAAAGATTTTTTTCAGTGTGAAAATTTCAGCATTTCGGTGTGAGAGTTTGGCATGAGTAAAGCGAATCGGATGTCGATGGCCAGGTGCCCGGAATGATGCCCTGGTGGGATGCACTTTATGAAAGGCTTGCCGGAAGCGGAACCTACCTCCCGATCGGCGATTGCCTGCGATGGGATCCCCAGTTGCTGGCGCTGCATGCCGTTTCGGAACTCCTGATCGCCCTCGCATACTTTGTCATTCCCGCGGCGATCATCCTGTTTCTGCGCAAGCGCCGCGACCTGCCGTCAAGTTCGCGGCGTCTGGCGGCGTTCTTTATCCTGTTCATCGGCTCCGCCGGATTGAGCCATCTCGCGACGTTTTTCAGCTTCTGGATCCCGATTTACGAAGTTTCGGGCTTGCTCAAGGCGCTGACCGCGTCGCTGTCCGTCGCGACGGCGGCCGTCATCTGGCCGCTGATCCCGCAGATGCTGCGGGTTCCGTCGCCTGCGCGGCTGCAGGCCGAAATGGCGGCGCATGTGCGCACGCTTGACGAACTGCGCGCCGCGCGCGCGGAACTCGAAGAACGCGTGGCGCTCAGGACCGCCGAGCTGGCGGAAGCGCAAAGGCGGCTCGAGTTCGCATTGCGCGGTTCGCCGATCACGATTGCCGCTCAGGACAGGGACCAGCGTTATACCTGGGTCCATAACCCGCCCGACAATATGCGACCCGACGAACTTCTCGGTCATGTGGACAGCGATTTCGTTCCGCCTGGTCCGGCGAAGAAATTGATGCAGGTGAAAACGGAGGTCATGCAGCTCGGCCGCAGTCAGACGCTTGACCTCAGTTTCGAAAAGGACGGAAAACAATTCGCGTACGATATGACGATCGACCCGCTTCGCGACGATGCGCATCAGATCGTCGGCGCGACGTCGGTCGCGGTCGATGTTTCGGAGCGCAAGAAGTCCGAGGATCAGCTCAGGCTGCTCCTGCGCGAGTTGACGCATCGTTCGAAAAACCTGCTCGCAGTGATCCAGGCGATCGCGCGCCAGACGGCAAGCCGGACCAAGTCGGTCGACGACTTTCTGAACCATTTCAGCGCGCGTCTCGCATCCATGGGATCGGCGCACGATTTGCTGGTCGCGGAGAATTGGGTTGGCGCGTCGTTGCGCGATCTGATCGCGACCCAGCTTCACGTCGATGCGCAGGGGTCGCGCGTTTCCCTGCATGGCGAAGACGTTACGCTAAAGCCGGAGGCCACCCAGAATGTCGGGCTAGCGTTGCACGAACTGTCCACCAATGCCGTCAAATACGGCGCTCTCTCAGTGCCCGAGGGTCGCGTCGATATTTCGTGGGACATCGACGAAACCCGTGATCGGCCTTTCCATCTCGTGTGGCAGGAAACGGGGGGACCGGCCGTGATCAAGTCCAAGCATGTCGGCTTCGGGCGCACGATGATCGAAAAGGTCGTCGGGCAGGCGCTGGAGGGAAAGGTTGCGCTGGATTTCGCGGAAAGCGGCGTGCGCTGCGTGATCGAATTGCCATCTTCACAGATCGCAAGTCAGCCCTGAACTGGAGCAGGTTGACTTTAGAGGCCGACCCAACTCGTCATGCTCGAATTGAATCAGTTTCGTGCCCCGGCCGGACGCGCCAGTCCTTTCTGATTTTGCGGCAGTTCGGACGGTGTCATTACGACCAGCGCATCGGGAAGAACCGTGAACGTCGCCGGCGTCTCCGTGACAATCTCGCCGTCGGCGTTGATCGGCATATTGCGCCGTGTCGTCACGGTGATGGTGCGGCCCTCTCTGAGGCCAAGGACATCGGCGGCTGTTGGCCGGCCGAGCCGCAAATTGAGCAAGCCCCAGACGATCTGCCAGAAGCTTCCGGCCAGGATGAAGTAGAGGTGGAGCATGTTGTCGTCGAGGGCCGCCGTCTCCGAGACGGTCATGCCGCCGCCATGGAACCGGCCGTTTCCGACGCTGACCTGATAGACCTTGCCCGACCAGGTCTGCGCGCCGTCGATCTCGATTTTTGCCGTGAACGGCTTCATACCGCGCACGGCTTCACGCAGGCTGACGACATAACTGAGCGCGCGCCAGAGCTTCTTGAGCTGTGGGGTCTGGGCTGCCGTGACGCGGCTAGCGACTCCGACGCTCGCGACGTTGATGAAGTGGTGTCCATTGACGAGACCGACGTCGATCTGGCGCGGCGTTCCATCGAGCGCGATCGACGAAGCCTCCGCGAGATCGAGTGGCACCGAAATCGTCCTGGCGAAGTCGTTCGCGGTGCCGACGGGAAGGACCGCAAAGGGTTTTTTCAGGGCGATCAGCTCGGGAAGGCTGTGCGACAGCGTACCGTCGCCGCCGCAGAGCACGATCCTGTCGGCGTCCGGTCCGAACTCGCGCAGCGCCGGATTGACCTCATCTTCGCTGTTGGTGACGATCGCATGGGTCTCGGCACGTTGTTCAAAGAACGCCTTGATTTCATCGATGCGACCCTGCGCGCGTGACGCGCCCGGATTGATCAGCAGCAGGACGCGCAAATCGTATTCCCTAAGCGAGGTGAGGTTCAGTCACCGCCAGATAGGGCCTCGCACGCCACCCAATCAATCGATTTTCGAAAGGCTTGCCGGCGCAGCGCCGAAAGTCACGAGCGCCCGAAAATATCCTTGCGCTGCGTGAAGTGCATATAGCCGGCGTCGAATCCGGCCAGCTTCTCAAGGCGCGGCACGTCATGGATGGTCACCATCCCAGACTTGTAGGTGATCAGTCCCGCTTGGGTCAGCGCGCGAATGGTCCGGCTGACATGGATCAGGCTCATGCCGAGAATGTCTGCGAAGTCGGCTTGCGTCAGCGGAATTTCGAGCACGTTCCCCTGGATCAATCCCAGAATGTTCAGTCGCACCGCCAGTTCACAAAGGACATGCGCGGTGCGTTCCCGGGCGCTGCGCCGTCCCAGTGAAACGATGCGTTCCGAGAGCAGGCTCTCTTCGTGCGCGTTGGCCCAGGCGAGCGCGAGCGCGAGATGCGCATGTTGCGTCATCAGCGTGGAGAACGTCGGCGCGTCCAGCTTGAACGCACACACTTCCGTCTTTGCGATGTGATCGTACTCGCTGGTCGTGAACAGCGTCGCGTTGAAGCAGAGAAAGTCGCCGGGCAGTCCGATGTTGACGATCTGCCGGCCCCCGCTCTCCAAGAGCCGGCTGCGAAGCACCCAGCCGCTGCGGATGAGGTAGATGGCTCTGTACGGGTCCCCGGCGGCCTGGATCGTCGCGCCCTGTTCGAACGCGCTTTCAGCGACGAACGCGCCCGAGATCGAGTCACGAACGGCGTCGGAAAGCTCGTAGAAGCCCTGAAGCTTCCGAAAAAGAAAGTCGCTGACGGAGTCCAGTTTTCGGGACGGAGGCGTATCGCTGACGTTATTACGCATTCAACCAACTGGAGGATTGAGACATGACTGCTGACGCCGCCAGCATCGTTTTGAAAACCTATACGCGAATCTTTGGCGACTGAACCAATCCTTTAATCTATGGGCGGCATTTTGGCACGGGCGACCCAGCCGGCCTCACAGACGGCACGGCAGCTCGAGCCTTACGACCGTTCCGCCTCCGGGTTCGCTGAACAACTGCAATGCGCCGCCGTGGCGGAGAGCAACATCCCGTGCAAGCGCAAGTCCGCGATGTTTTGGCGTCGAATGTTCGAACGGATCGTTCCCAAGCGCCCGCTCGATCAAATCGCCGTCCATGCCGTTGCCGTTATCCGCTATCTCGATTCTGGCATGCAGCCCGGCCGGGTCAGCGGTGACGCGAACGCCCGTTCGTCCGCCCTGTTCGGGCAAAGCGTTGATCGCGTTTCGCAAAATTTCGTCGAGTGCGGCGGAGACGCGCGCGCGGTCCACCAGGGTGGGCTTGAGTTCCCCAGGCACCTGCAGTTCGAGCGTCGCGCCGCGTGCCACCAGCGCGTCGCGATGCCGATGCGCAAGATCGTGGATCAGCACGCGCAAATCCGAGGGGGCAAGATCGAGGTCCTGCGGCGTGGGCCGATTCGCGGCGCCTTCCACGGCTCGGGCGCTGTCTTGCTGCATCCTGTCCGCGAGCCGGTTGAAGCGCGCCCCCAGCAGTCCCAGTTCGTCGTCCCGGGAAGCATCGACCCGGGCCGTGCTGTCACCTGAGAGAAGACGATCGATCGAATCGGACATCTCGCGCAGGGGCCGGAACAGATCCTGGCTCAAATAGGCAGCGAGCAGGAGGGCGAGCGAGAGGATTCCCAAAAGCGAAACCAGAATCAGGATCTGTGCGGTACGACGAACCTCGGCGGTTCATCGTTCGATTGACTGACGTATGGCCCGGTCGGTCGCCACAGCGCCGTCGGTAATCTCGCGGAAGCGCTTCATGTCTTTCGTATCAAGCTCGTCGTCGACCAGCTTGATCGCGCCGGCCCTGTCGCCCGCGTTGAGGAGTTCGAACACTCTTCCGGCGCTATCGAGAAGCTCGGCATGGGCTCCGCGCACACGCACGAGTTCCGCACGCTCGGCGTCGGTATGGGCGAGCGCGGCCCATTCGGCGAAGTCGCGCGCGGCAGGCTCGATGGCGGCTTCGTAGTCCGCGCGCGCGTCGATCGCGTCGTCCGTGAGCGCGTCATCGACTTCCTTCAAAGCCTGGAAGGTGTTGGCGCGGACGCGTTCGAGCAGCAGGCTGCGGCGGAAATGGTCTTCGAGGTCCGCGGTAGTCGACTGCCAGTTCAGCGTGATGACGAGCGCGACCCCCGCCACGAGTAGGGCGATGGCGACGAGGCCGCCGAACAGCGTGAGCAGTTTGCGCCTGAGCGAGGAGAAACTACGGCTGGAGAGCAAGTCCGACATGGCGCCAGTATCCATAATAGAAAATCACCATGAGCACGGCGTGAACCGGGAGCATCACC
>JBKJVQ010000208.1:0-7528 GCA_046717125.1 Methyloligellaceae bacterium | reverse complement strand
GATGTGCCGGGCGTCGCGATGGTGCCCGCAAGCCACAACGACAATGGTTGGACCGGCATCAAGATGGGCATGGACCGGCCGCTGACCTTCGCGCCCGAGGACATGACGGCACTTAAGGAGATCGTGCTTTCGGGTTCGGCCGAAGCGCCGGGCGGCGGCAAGTATCATTTCGTCGCCGACATGGGCGAGCGCTACATGGCCGACCTCATCGAGCGCGGCCCGTTCAAACGGAAGATGAAAGCGGTCGTCGCCTGCGGCAACGGCACGGCGGGGGCGTTCGCCCCCGAGGTGATCGAGAAGCTCGGCATCGAGGTCGTGCCGCTCAACACCGACCTTGACTGGAACTTCCCGAACCACAATCCGAACCCCGAAGACATGAAGATGCTGCACGCCGTGGTCGACGCGGTGAAGGCATCGGGCGCCGATCTCGGCCTCGCCTTTGACGGCGACGGCGACCGCTGCGGTGTCGTCGACGATACCGGCGAGGAGATTTTCGCTGACAAGGTCGGTGTCATGCTGGCGCGCGACATCTCAAGCCGGCACGAGAACGCGCTGTTCATCGCCGACGTGAAGTCGACCGGGTTGTTCCTGACCGATCCCGTGCTCAACGCCAATGGCGCGAAGACGCTCTTCTGGAAAACCGGTCATTCCTACATCAAGCGCTATTCGCACCAGACCGGCGCGATCGTCGGTTTCGAGAAATCCGGCCACTTCTTCTTCAACAAGCCGCTTGGGCGCGGCTACGACGACGGGCTCGTCTCCGCCATCGCCGTACTGACGCTGCTCGACAACAACCCGGACAAGACACTGGCTGAACTGCGCGCCGACCTGCCCCGCACCTGGCAATCGCCGAGCATGTCGCCGCATTGCGGCGACGAGGTGAAGTATGGCGTGGTCGACAAGATCGTCGCGCATTTCGAAGGCGTCGCCGCGAATGGCGGCGAACTGGCGGGGCAGAAAATCCGTGAGCTGATTACCGTCAATGGCATCCGCATTGTTTTGGAAGACGGGACCTGGGGCCTCGTGCGTGCCTCGTCAAACAAGCCGGAGCTCGTCGTCGTGGTCGAGAGCCCGACCTCCGAGGATAACATGCGCGCCATTTTCGCCGAGCTGGACAAGGAGCTCAGCGGGCATCCCGAGGTCGGGGCCTACAATCAGAAGATTTGAGGTTCTGCCGTTGGAGACCGGTGCTTCTCTGGATTGGTGGCGTATCGGAATCGAAAGTCTTGCCACCATCGTCGCGGCCTTCGGCGGAGCATGGCTGGCATTCCAGCTGGAAGCGAGACGGCGGCGACGCGAAGCCCAGGAGGAAGAGGTCGCCGCCGGAAACCGCGCATTACACACGCTGTTCAATATGTGGAACATTCTAAAGCAGTTTCAGAATGAGATAGTTTCTGTTTGTCGCGAAGATCCGACGCGTTGGTTGAACATGCCGGCATCGATGACCACCGGATACGGGATTACCAAATTCGATCTTCGAGATCTCACCTTTGCATTGCGAGGTCGAAGTCCCAACCGCCTAATGGAATTACTACTCGAGGAACAAAGATTCGATCTGAATACAGACTTAATTCGTCAGTATAGGGACGTGCAGGTAGGCGAAGTGCACGCTCGTATGTCATCAGCGAACATATGGCCTGGAGAACAAGCCTCGGAGGAGCAGATACTTGCTATTCTTGGCCCAAGCGTTGTTCACCGCCTGAAGGCGATCAGCGATGCGCTGATTGCAGTCACAGATGAGAACGTCGCTTCTTTTGAGAAGACGTTTGCAAGCTTTCGCTCCTCCCTCAAGGAAATCCATCCGAAGGGAAATTTTCTTGTAGTTCAATTCCAATAGGCTGGATCGTCTAGTCCAAAAGACTGAACACGAACCTCACCGCCACGAACGTCAGGAATGCCGCGAAGCAGAGCTCCAGCGTACGGCGCGACACGCCGTGGGCGAGGTGCACGCCTAGCGGCGCGACGAGCACCGCGGTCGGAATCATCAGCCCAGCGCCGATGAGGCTGACATAGCCGATCGAGCCGGGTGGCAGACCGTCGACTCCCCACCCTGCCCAGACATAGCCGAGCACGGCCGGGATCGCGATCGCGGGGCCGAAACCCGAAGCGGTCGCAACGCCCTGGTGGATGGTGCGGCCGTAGAGCGTCATGAACGCCGTGACGAAGACGCCGCCGCCAATTCCGATCAGCGTGGATATGACACCGGTCGCTCCGGCAACGATCTGCCGCACTGGCCCGCCCGGCAATGTGTTGCCGAGCTGACCGCGCTGGGTCCCGACCGCAAGCTTCACGGCCATTACGCCGGTTGAGATGGCATACACCGCGCGCAAGACGGAGCCGTCCACCAGACTTGTGATGACGATGCCGATGAGAACGCCGGCCATGAGCGCGGCCAACATCGATCGCAGCACCTCTTCGTCGACGGCGCCCCGCGCGCGGTGGCCGAGAAACGAGCGGATCGAGGTCGGCACGATGACGGCGAGCGATGTGCCGACCGCAAGATGCGTGCGCACGTCGTCGTCCACGCCGACGACGCGGAAAAGTTCGTACAGGATCGGCACCATAACGCCGCCACCGCCGATCCCCAGGAAACCGGACAGCAGACCCGTCAACGCGCCCGCGGCGATCAACGCCGCGACGAGAAGCCAGAGGTCGGGCGTGTCGAGCAGGCTCATACAGTGGCTCTGGCCGCACCATCCCGGAAGCGCCGCAGGCGCTGTCCGCGACCCAGAGCCTTCCCGGATCTCGCGATGGCGTTGCGCGCCACGCGGTCCGGGATGGCGCGGATAGTTTTGCTTGTCATGGCTAGGCTGCCCTACTCCGCCGCAGCCAGGACCGGACGCTCCGCGCTCTCGATAAGCGCCACCGCCTCGCGCAGCAGCGCGACCTCCGCGCCGGGCCTGTGCGCGTGCTCCGATAGGAGCCGGCGGAACGCCCTGCCCCGCGGTTGGCCGTGCATCAGGCCGAGAATGTGCCGCGTGAGCGAAGACAGGCGCACGCCGCGCGCCAACTGTGTCTCCGTGTACGGAATGAATCCGCGTAGGATATCTGCGCGGGAAGGTATGGAGGCGTTATCGCCGAAGAGGCGGCCGTCGGCTTCAGCCAGCATGTACGGATCGTGATAGGCAGCCCGACCCAGCATCACGCCATCGACATGGGCGAGATGCCTCTCAGCTTCGTCCAGCGTTTCAATGCCGCCATTCAGGACGATGGCCAATTCCGGGCGTTGCGCCTTCAGCCGATACACACGATCATAATCGAGCGGCGGAACATCGCGATTCTGCTTGGGCGAGAGGCCTTCAAGCCAGGCCTTGCGCGCATGCACGATAAAGGTCCCGCACCCGGCATCGGCAACGCGGTCGACAAATTCGTCCAGCGCCTGCTCCGTGTCCTGATCGTCGATTCCGATACGGCACTTGACGGTCACCGGGATCGCGACGGCCAACCGCATCGCGCGTACGCAATCGGCCACCACCGTCGGTTCCGCCATCAGGCATGCGCCGAAGCGGCCCGACTGCACACGGTCCGAGGGGCAGCCAATATTCAGGTTGATCTCGTCATAACCGAACCGATCGCCGATCGCCGCCGCACGCGCGAGCTTCGCCGGGGCCGAGCCGCCGAGTTGCAGGGCGACAGGCCGCTCCTCAGGCGAAAACCCGATCAGCCGCTCCCGGTCGCCATGGATCACGGCATCGGCGGTGACCATCTCGGTATAGAGCCGGGCGCGGCGCGTGATGAGGCGATGGAAGAACCGGCAGTGCCGGTCCGTCCATTCCATCATCGGCGCGGTACACAACCTATGCAATTGAAATTGCACCATTTTACCTTACAAGCCTTCACGCGCGGGCGTCGGCCGCAAAAGGTTTGTGCTCCCGCCCCAATGCCAAGAATGTTGCGCGGACGATGCCGGCGGCGTCGAGACCGGCCTTCGCGTACATCAGATCGGGTTTGTCATGATCGATGAACAGATCAGGCAGCGTCAGGCTTCGCACTTTGAACGCGCCGTTCAGCAATCCATCTTCCGAAAGCGCATGAAGGACATGGCTCCCGAAGCCGCCAACGGAGCCCTCCTCGACCGTAAGCAGCACCTCGTGATGCCGTGCAAGCTGCCGGATCAGGTCGCGGTCGAGCGGCTTCATGAAGCGGGCATCGGCTATTGTCGCCGGCAAGCCGAACGCGGCGAGCTGGTCCGCCGCCTTCATGCACTCGGCAAGACGCGCGCCGAGCGACAGGATGGCAACCGCCCCGCCCTCGCACACGATGCGGCCCTCGCCAATCTTAAGCGGCACGCCCTCCTCCGGCAACGGGACGCCCGTGCCCTCGCCGCGCGGAAAGCGGAAGGCGGACGGCGCATCGTCGATCGCCGCCGCGGTCGCCACCATGTGGCGGAGTTCCGCCTCGTCGGACGCCGCCATAATGATGAAGCCCGGCAGGCAGCCGAGATAGACAAGATCGAACGATCCCGCATGGGTCGGCCCATCCGCACCGACGAGGCCCGCACGGTCGATTGCAAAGCGCACGGGCAGCTTTTGAATCGCCACGTCATGGACGATCTGGTCGTAGCCCCGCTGCAGGAAGGTCGAATAGATGGCGGCAAACGGCTTCAGCCCCTCCGAGGCCATACCGGCTGCGAAGGTCACCGCATGTTGCTCGGCGATACCGACATCGAAGGCGCGGTCAGGAAACGCTTCGGCAAATATATCAATACCGGTTCCGTCCGGCATGGCGGCGGTGATGCCGACGATTTTCTCGTCCTTCCGCGCCTCGATGATGAGGCTCGTCCCAAACACTTTCGTGTAGCTCGGCGCGGCCGGCTTCGGCTTCTCCTGCACGCCGGTGACGACGTTGAACTTTGCGACGCCGTGATATTTGTCGTCCGAGTCTTCGGCCGGCGTGTAGCCCTTCCCCTTCTGCGTCACGACATGGACGAGGATCGGCCCATGAGCAACGTCGCGCACATTCTTCAGTACAGGGAGCAAATGGCTGAAATCGTGACCGTCGATCGGCCCGACATAATAGAAGCCGAGCTCCTCGAACAGTGCGCCGCCGGACCAATATGTGCGTGCGCTCTCCTCGGCGCGCGCAGCCCGGCGCTGCCACTTCTCGGGCAGGATACGGGCGAGCTGCTTGGCCGCGTCACGCACACTCAGATAGGTGCCGCTCGAGGTGATGCGCGCGAGATATTTCGACAGCGCGCCGGTTGGAGGCGCAATCGACATGTCGTTGTCGTTGAGGATCACAATCAGCCGCGCATCAATCGCCCCGGCATTGTTCATCGCCTCATAGGCCATGCCGGCCGACATCGCCCCATCGCCGATCACGGCGATCACGTTGTTGGTCTCGGACTTCAGGTCGCGGGCGACCGCCATGCCGAGCCCGGCTGAGATCGAGGTCGACGAATGGGCCGCGCCGAACGGGTCATACTCGCTTTCACTCCTCTTGGTGAAACCCGAGAGCCCGCCGACCTGCCGGAGCGTGCGGATACGGTCCCGGCGGCCGGTGAGGATCTTGTGCGGATAGGCCTGATGGCCGACATCCCAGATCAGCCGGTCGCGCGGCGTATCGAACAGATAATGCAGCGCAACGGTAAGCTCCACGACGCCGAGCCCCGCGCCGAGATGCCCGCCCGTGACCGACACGGCGTCAATCGTTTCCTGACGCAGTTCGTCCGCAAGCTGCGGCAGGTCGGATTCGGGCAGTGCACGCAGATCGGCGGGCGTGCCTACGCGATTCAACAACGGCGTGCGGTTATGCGACTTGCCGGGTGCGCGCTCAGTCATTCCGTCCGTTGATCCTTCGATCCTGCGCGAATTCATCGCTTCCGTTCATCGCTCGCCATCCGCCGGGGAGACAGGCCATAACGCCGCGGAACGAGACATCTCCCCGACAGACAGAACAGGATGCGCGTCCCGTCAAGCCAGACATAAGCCACGGGTCGATGGACTCCAATCCCGTGGACGCCGGCGCTCCCTCTATTCCGGCGGCCGCATCGTCACGCGGATTGAACCTCTCGGGACGCTGCTGACCTGGAGCGAAAACGGTCCCTCGCCGATCTTGAAACGGATACTCTTGCGCACGCCCACGCAACCGGTTGCATCGGTTTCCGCAACGAACGGCAGTGTCGCGCCATTCTGCACGACATCGACCCAGCCCGGGCCGGAAACACTGACCTGATAAAGGCCCGGTTTCGGCACGCCGTCAAAATTGACGAGCCCGCTATAATTCTCGACCTCAATTTTCTTCGGTCGGCCGGACGGAGGGACGGGCAGCTTCACTTCGAAGGCGGGACGGAGAACGACCGACATCGCGGCTTCCGGAGGCATCTTGAGCGTCTCGCCGCTGTTCACGATCTCGATTTTCCCTGCGTTCATCCACGAGGCTTCCGTCGTGACCGTCCAAGCCATCGCGTCGCATCCGGATTGCGCTACCGCGGCCGACGGCGCGGCAAGCATAGCCGCGAAGACGATAGATAACGTGCGTATACGGAATGATTTGTGCAAGTTAGCCCTCTTCCCGATGTGCGTCACGGCCGGAATATAATGCATCGGCGACGAATTCAGGATCAGCCGATCAGAAGTTGATAATGCCGCCAAAGCCGAGAAAATCGGCGCCCTCGATGTCGGCAAGGGTCGGCGCGCCTTCAATCTCGGCCTCGTGCCGCCGGTATTTGACCCAAAGCGCCATGGCGGCGGAGTCGATCTCCTGCACGATGCCGCCGCCCCAGCGGGTGAATTCGCTGGAGGTCGCACCCGCAGCGAGCGCAATCGGTGCGAGCTGATCGAGATATTCCGCATAGTCGCCGAACAGCACGGTGTGACCCAGCGGGCTGAGCTTCCGGCGGAGGCCCGCTTTGAAATAGTAGTGCTCGCCATCCACTGCGATTAGGCCATTCCTCAGCAGCGAGTCGCCGATGTCCTCGTTGCCATATGCTCCGTGTACAAACAGGCCGGATGCGAGATGCTGGATGTACGCGCCAGCCTGATAGAATTCGATGTCCTTGCCCGGCGCGACAAAAGGAGACTGGTTCTCGTCGGAATGCTTCGTGTAAGCGATCGCGGCGGATAGTTTGAACCCGGCCATGTCCCGGTTGAACCGCGCCGCGACATCCCACAAATCGTCCTCGCCCCAGCTCGCCGACAGGGAGAACCCGCCGAAAACGGGACTGTCGTAGCGCGCGACATTCTGCACGATGCCGTTGCAATCGCCGCCGAACGGCCGCTCGATCGCATAGCAGAAACCGATACCGCCCCAGGTCACATTGCTGAGCGTGCCGTCGCCGCGCCGCAGGAAAAAGCCCGCGCCGTCGAACAGCACGTAATTGGCGAAGAGCTGCGAGCCGGACAGATCCGTGAACATGGCCGCGCTCTTCGAGGCGGGCGCCTGCAGTCCGAGCTGGACCGATCCGTATTTCTCGCTTGCCAGCCGCGCATAGGAGAACTGCACGGCGAGGCCGTTATTGCTGCTTTCGGCGAACTGGTTGGAGCCAAACGGATTGTCCGAGAGATTCTGGATGCGGAACACATAGCCC
>JBKJVQ010000207.1:0-4551 GCA_046717125.1 Methyloligellaceae bacterium | reverse complement strand
ACCGGCTGCCGGTCGTCGCATTGACGAAGTCGACATCCAGCTCTAGGTGCTGCCACTGAGCGTAGAGCTGCAGGGCCGCGGCATCGATTTCCTGGACCACGCCAGCGCCGTAGCGCTGTACTTCCGAGTCGGTCACGCCGATTCCGCCACCCAGACCTCCGCCCAGACCGCAAGCCCCAGAGAGAGCTGCATTGCCGGAGAACGAGCCATTGACGGGATTGGTGAAGCTGCCGCAGCCGATGCCGGGTCCGAAGCCGTCATGAACCTCGCCATACTCGCCCCAGAACGTCGTGGCACCGTAGCTCCAGAGCGTCCGCTTGATACCGGCCTTGAAGAAGAACGTCTCCATCTCGGGCAGACGGTTGCCGCGGAAGTCGAAGTTGTTTCCAGCGAACGCGCCGGCGTTAACCGGGAACGCCCCTGGAATGGTATCGCCGTCATTCTCGTCATGCGAATACAAGCCGTAGACGAACAGACCGGTCGGCACATGCAACACGCTCGCGCCAGCCTGGAAGAACTTGCCATCCGTTGGCGGCAGACCGCCACCGGCGCCGGCAGTATAGCGCTCGTCCGTGAGTTCGTTGTAGCCGACAGCCGCCGACACCTTGAAGTTGCCAAGCGTGTTGGCATAGCGAACCGCCACATCCCAGAAGTCATCCTCGCCCCAGCTCGCCGAGAAGCTGAAGCCGCCGAAAGTCGGCGTGTCGTAGCGGACAGAGTTCAGCGGGACGCCGTTACAATCCGTTCCGATCGGAAGACCCGAGCTGCGGCACGTCAGGAAGCTGCCCCACCTTAGGCCCGAAAGACCGGTGTCGCCATCGCTGCCGCTCGGACGAAGGAACATGCTTGTGCCTTCGAACTGAACCGCGTTCGACTGGATGATCGTGCCCGACAGGTCAGGAAGAAGCGCAAGGTTGTCCGAAGCCTGGCTCTGCAGACCCCAGGTCAGAGTACCCCACTTCTCGCTCTTCAAGAACATGTTCGAGTGCAGGATGAAGGGATTGAAGCCAAGACCGTTGTCCTGGAACTGATCAGCTTCAAGGCCCGAACCCGAAGACGGAACTTCGATGTGCAGGGCATAACCCGCCGTCCAGCCGGGCGAGATCGTCGCCGTGCCGGTCAGCTTGAAATGCGTCGACAGCGTGCGGAACTTGTCCCCCACATACACATTGGTCTCGCCACCGTCGTCCCAGATGAACAACTGCTTGACGACCCAACCCGAAAGCGTCACCGACACCTTCTTGTTGCCCTTGCGGACCGTGGTCGCCTCGAGTTCGGCAACACGCTCCTCCAGATCGGCGCAGCAATCTCCGCCGACCTTGCCGCCGCCTACATAGGCGTCAGCGGCTGCCGGCGTCGCGTACAGCGAACCGCCGATCATGAGACCAGCCGCCGCCGCGATGGCGAATCCGCTGGTTGTCTTTTTCAGTCCCCCAAACATGTCCATCTCCACCTTCCCCAAGAATTTCGCCTGAACCGGCCGTCCGGTTCCACAGGCTCTTCCGTTTTGGCGTCTGCACCGATGGACCGGCGCGTTCTCCAGGAAGAGTTCCATGGCGATGTCTACACGGGCGTTGCGTAACAGGTAAATTCGAAACGTGGCCGTCCATAACGATTCCGCCCTCTTTGTGACATTTGGGCAACGAGCGCTTGCCTCACAAACTGGCCGTTCGCCTGCATTTCGCCTGACCGAAAAGCAATTGAAGGATGGCACCCATGCAGCGCAGCAACAGGTCCGTGCTTGAATTTACGCCGCGTTGCCAAAGGTTTGACCAGTCCGACCGTCGAGGCTGCGGGCGAGGTCGAAACACGTGACCCGCTCTGCTGGAGACGCGCGCGCTAAGGTCAAGAACCTCGCGTCAGAATTGTCACGGCGGATCCAAGCTCAGTCTTGAGAGTGACGACTGCAACCGAGCGCGCGACTCAGGGTGAGAGCGCGTTCACCCCCGCGACATCCTCGCGTTCGCCCGGATCGCCGCTTCCGTCCCGATTATAGATGTCCGGGCGGAAATGCGTCGTACCGTCCGGCGTCGCCCAGGCCGTGACGTAGACGAAGTGCACGGGCACAGCTTTGGAAATCTTCGCGCTGATCGGTTTGCCCTGCTGGATAGCGCTTCGGACTTTCGATTCGTCCCAGCCTTTCGCCCCCTGGGCAAGCCAGACCGCTAGATCGGCGACACGTTCTACCCGTACGCATCCCGACGAGAAAGCGGGAGAAGCCGACGCGTAAAGCTCCTTGAGCGGCGTGTCGTGCAGATAGACGATGTGCTTGTTGGGCATGTTGATCCGTATCTGTCCGAGCGGGTTGCGCGGACCCGGCGCCTGGCGGAACTTGTATTTGAGCGCTTCCGGCCCGTTCCAGTCGATCTGGCTCTGATCGACAGGCTTTCCGCCCCGACGCTTCAGCACGGTGATCTGCTCGCTCTCCAGATAGAGGGGGTCGACACGCAGCTTCGGCAGCAGATCGAGGCGCGCGATCGAATCGGGAAGGTGGAGCGTCGGATGGAAATTGAGTTCGATGATTTTCGCCGATATTTCCGGCGTTTCGCGCGTCGGCCGTCCCACGACGACCCGGCTGTCCAGCGCAAGCTGGCCGTCCTCAACCGCCTGCAGCCTGAAATCCGGCACGTTGACGAGGACATAACGTCCGCTTTTCGTTGCCTTCTCCAGGGATTCAAGGCGGGCGAGATTGGTTCGGAGTTGCTGGGCACGGACGTCCGCCCGAACATTCAACGCCCGGCGCGTCGGCTGATCGACAAAGCCGGTGACGCTAAGTCCGTTTCGTATCTGGTAACGACCAACCGCATCCTGCATCGCCTTGTCGAACACGAACGGCGACCCATCCGCCTCTCCGCGCGAATCGCCCATGACCCCAAATCGGCGGCGCAGCGATTCGACCGTCTCGCTGGAATCGTCCAGCCGGATCGTCACGCCATCCGGGATGACGCCCCATCCGCCCTCCGCGGCGATGGTTTCGTACCGTGCGAGCGCGGCGCGCGTCGCTTCGATCGCTTCGGCGCCGACGATTGGAACGGTCAGCCGGTAGTCGTTTTCCTGGCGTTGCGCTAGCTCCTCACGAGCGTCCTTGCGTTGCGCGCGCTGCTCTTCCAGCGCGGCTGGCGAGTAATCTCCGGTCTGCGGATTGAGCTGGGCGCGCGCCGGTGTAGCGCAGGGACCGGCCCACGCCGCCAGCATTGAAAGATAGAGTGCCGCGAGCGTGCCGATGGGCCGGAAAGGTTGAATCATTTGAAAGCGTCGCTCCGCCTGTGCCTCGCGCGATGGTATGCGCCTTCGGGGCACATTCAACACGCGATCGGCCGACCGATAAAGCCCTGCCCGTGTGCCGTAACACACACAAGCGCGACATCATCGCCCCTTGCCCGTTCCGCATACCAACCGTTTAAGTGACCGGAAACGTCAAAATTAATATTCCGTCGGAAAATGCGGTCCCATGGCACGATCTGGAATGACTCTAAGCAGGGCACGCGTGATCGAAATCGCAGTTGCGCTTTCCCTGACTGGCGCGGCAGCGGCATATGCAGCGATCGCGCATGCGACCGCCCGCGATTTCGATAGCGTGGGAGAGACGAGCCGCGCGCCGAAACGCTCATCAATTCAAGACACGAGCAATATGGGCTTCGCCGACTAGGGTTCGATGAGGCCGGGCTCAGCCTGATGTGAAACCGGTCACGATGGCAGGCGTTAGTTGACCTGTGCCGCCAATGGATAAATCGCCAGGGCGCGGCGCCGAACCAACCTCGAACGCTTGGATATGAGATGACCCAATTCGATTCCGACTGGAAAAGCCTGCGCGTCGATCCGACGCTTTCCCGTCGCACCATGCTTGTATCGAGCCTCGCGACGGGCTTTGCGCTTGCGGTTCTCCCTGTGTCCGCCGAGACCATCAAAACGGATGAGAGCGGGCTCGAAGCGGGCGAGGTGAAAATCCCGACGAAAGACGGCGACATTCCCGCCTATCGCGCCATGCCGGCGGCCGGCGGGCCTTTCCCGATCGTGCTGGTGGTGCAGGAGATCTTTGGCGTCCACGAGCACATAAAGGACGTATGCAGACGACTGGCGAAACTCGGTTATTTCGCCATTGCGCCGGAGATGTTCGCGCCAGGGCGACGTCTCGAAACTGTCCGACATCCAGGCGATCCAGAAAACGGTGGTGTCGAAGGTGCCGGATACCCAGGCGATGTCCGATCTCGACGCTGCCGTCGCCTACGCCAAGGGCAGCAACGGGGACACGGGACGGCTCGGTATCACTGGTTTCTGCTGGGGCGGGCGGCAGACTTGGCTCTATACGGCGCACAACCCGGAAGTGAAGGCGGGTGTCGCCTGGTACGGCCGGCTCGTGGGCGACAAGACCGACATGACCCCGACCCAGCCGGTCGATATCGCGGCGGAGCTGAATGCCCCGGTGCTCGGCCTCTATGGCGCGGACGACCAAGGCATCCCGCTCGACACGGTCGAGCAGATGAAAAAAGCGTGCTCGGACGCAGGCAAGACCTGCGAGATCGTCGTTTTTCCGGACGCGCCGCACGCCTT
>JBKJVQ010000206.1:0-9537 GCA_046717125.1 Methyloligellaceae bacterium | reverse complement strand
GTCGCAACGATCGCCCACTCGCCTTGGTCGCGCAGGAGCGATAGACCTCGGTGCATGACAACATCCAGGAAGAAAGCGTCAGCCGGCATCGTCGCTGCAGGTCACGCTGTGACGGCGGACGCCGCTGTTGCCATGCTGCGCGCGGGCGGCAACGCCTTCGATGCGGCGCTCGCCGGCGTGATGGCGGCCTGCGTCGCCGAGCCTGCGCTGGCGTCGCTGGGCGGCGGCGGCTTCCTGATGGCCTACGACGCCGCGACCGATCGCACGGTCGCGTACGACTTTTTCCCCGACACACCGCGCAGGAAACGCGCTTCCTCCGAACTCGATTTCCGTGGCGTCCACGCGGATTTCGGCCCTGCGACGCAGGAATTCCATATCGGCGCGGGCGCAGCCGCGGTGCCGTCGGTTGTCCCCGGCCTATTTGCGATTCACGCCGATCTCTGCCGTCTGCCTCTTGGGATGCTGATCGAGCCTGCGGTTCGCGCTGCGCGTGACGGTATCGTGGTTACGCCATTCCAGCACTACCTCTTCACGGTCATTGCCCCGATCCTGACGGCGAGCGCGGAGGCCCGTGCGCTCTTCGCGCCGGATGGCGGGGTGCTCACGGCAGGAGCGCTGTTTCTCAACCCGGCTTTGGCCGACACGCTCGAAGCAATTGCGGAGGTCGGGCCTGCTCTGTTCACGACCGGCGCGGGCGCGGACGCAGTGCTCGCGCAGATGGAATACGGCGGTCATCTGACAACGGACGATCCTGCATGCTATCGCGTGGCGGTGCGCAAGCCTATCGGGCTCGCGCATCGCGAGGCGACGATCGCCCTCAATCCACCCCCGTCGTCAGGGGGCAGGCTGTTCGCGTTCGGGCTGGCGATGCTCGAAGGGCTCGGGGGCGTGCGGGACCTCACGACGGTCGCCCGTGTGATGGCGGCAACCAACGACGCCCGCGCTATGCAGCGCGAGGCGCTCGACGGGTTGCTCGATCGCGCCGCGGTCGAGCGGCAGGCCGACGGCCTCCGGGGCGGACCCCAGGTCGCGCGCGGCACGACGCATCTCAGCATCATCGACGCGGAAGGCAACGCGGCCGCACTCACCCTCTCGAACGGCGAGGGCAACGGCCTCATGGTCGGCGGGTTCGGCTTCATGCTCAACAACATGCTGGGCGAGGAGGATCTGAGCCCCGACGGATTCCACGCCTGGCCGCAAGGCGTGCGGCTCTCGTCGATGATGTCGCCGACACTGATCCGGCGCGGCGACGGATCGATGACGGCGCTGGGCTCGGGCGGGTCGAACCGCATCCGCACCGCGATCCTGCAGGTTGCCGTCAATCTGATCGACCGCGGCATGACGCTCGCTGATGCGGTCGATGCGCCGCGGCTGCATGTCGAAAAATCCAGGCGGCTGAGTTTCGAGGATTTGTTCGCTCAGACCGCGCGCGCTGAACTGCTCCGGTTCGATGCCAACGCTCATGCATGGCCTGAGCGCAATCTTTTTTTCGGCGGCGTCCATGCCGTGACGCGCAACGCGGACGGGAGCTTCGAAGGCGCGGGCGATCCGCGCCGCCGTGGCGTCGTGCGCGTCGCGTGATGGCAGTCATCATCCAGTAAAGCGCCGCGCTTCAAGATGAAACGCAGCGCTTTATGTTTCGGCTACTGGCTGAGGCTCTTCAGGTATGCGAGCAAATCTGCCCGCTTCTTCTCGTCCTTGATGCCCGGAAAAATCATCTTCGTTCCAGGTGCGAAGGCTTTCGGGTTTTCGAGGAACTTTGCGAGCGTCGCCTCATCCCAATTGCCGCCCTTGTCCTTCAATGCGGGAGAGTAGCCGAAACCTTCCGCTCCCCCGATTGGACGACCGACGACGCCGTGGAGATTGGGCCCGATTTTCGCAGGCGCGCCCGCCTCGAACGCATGGCAGGTCTGGCAGACCTTGGCTGACTTCATCCCTGCCTCCACATCGCCGCCTCCCGGTGCTGCCGCTGGCGCAGGCTCGACGGCGGCCTGCTGCTGCGGCGCGCCTTCCGGCGCTGGCGCCGGAGCGAGCTGCTCCGCCGGTTTCTCTGCCTGAGCCGCCGGTTGTTCGGCCGGGGGAGCAGGCTGCTCCGTAGGAGCGGCCTGAGGCGCGGGCTGTTCGGCCGGTTTCTCGGCCTCGGCGGCCTGTTCCGGCGGCGGGGGAGCCTCTGGCGCGGGCGGGCTCGCGGGCGCTTCGGCCCCGGGCGGCGGAGCGGCGGGATCGCCCTGCGGCGCTTCCGCGCCGGCTGGCGTCTGTTCGGTTTCCTCCTCGGCGGCGGCCTGCTCTTCGGCCTCTGCCGCCTCGCCTTCCTTCTTTGCCACCTCACCTTGCGGCGCGGCTTCCTTTCCGGCTTCCGCTTCGGCCGCCGGGGCGGCGGGCGCGTCAGCGGCGGGGAGTTCCGGCGCTTCGGGGCTGATCGACTTGAGGTAGACGATCAGATCGGCGCGCGGCTTGGCATCGGCAACGCCCGGGAACACCATCTTCGTGCCCGGCGCAAATTCCTTCGGGCCCTTCAGGAATTGGTCGAGAGCCTCATAGGTCCACGGGCCCTCCTTGCCGGAGAGGCCGGGCGAATACTGGAAACCTTCCGCCGATGCGATGTCACGGCCGACGACACCATGCAGGTTCGGGCCGATCTTCGCGGGCGCACCGGCCTCGAACGCATGACAGACCACGCATTTCTTGGCGTCGGCCGCGCCGGCCTCGGCATTGGCGGCTGCCAGGAGCGCGCCGATCGGTTCGCCGCCCCCGGGAGCCGCGCCTTCAGCCGGCTTTTCGCCGGCCGCCTCAGCGGCTTCCTCGGAAACCGGCACGTCGTAACCGGGCTTGTCCGGCGCCTCGTGCGACCCGAAAATCTTGATCAGCTCCCTGGAGCCGAAGAAAAGCAGCAGCGCCCCGAGCACGGCTCCTGCAAGCTTGTTGAGCTGATACCCCGTCATGCGAATTTTGCCCCCCGCGACTAGTTCCCGAACGACGCTGAAAACGACCTGTTTTCCGTTGGCCAATGGCAATCTATAGAGCAGGGACAGGACGGGCAACCAAGCTGTTGTGGAGAAATGACGAATTGCCTGATCATCGTGCCCGCGCGCCTCACGGCGACGCGACTGCCCGGAAAGCCCATGGCCGATATCGGCGGGAAGCCGATGATCGTCCATGTCTGGCGCCGCGCGGTCGAGGCAGGCGCGGGCCGCGTGATCGTGGCGACGGATGCGCAAGAGATCGTGTCCGCGATCGAGGCGGAAGGCGGTGAGGCGCTGATGACGCGCGCCGATCATCCCTCAGGCTCGGACCGCGTCTACGAGGCGATACAGCGTGCCGATCCGGATGGCGCGCATGACGTGATCGTCAATCTGCAGGGCGACCTGCCGACGCTCGACCCGGCGCTCGTCCGTGCCTGCATAGGCGCGCTCGGCGATGCTGACATCGCCACGCTCGCCGCGCCGATCCTGGAGGATCACGAGCGGACCGACCCGAATGTGGTCAAGGCAGTCTGCGCCGCGACCGGCGATCCGAAACGCTTCCGCGCTCTCTACTTTACCCGCGCGACCGCGCCCTGGGGCGAGGGACCGCTGTTGCACCATATCGGCATCTATGCCTATCGCCGCGACGCGCTCGCCCGCTTCGTCGCGATGCCGCCATCGCCCCTCGAAAGGCGCGAGCGACTGGAGCAGCTTCGCGCCATCGAGGCCGGCATGACGATCGCCGTCGGCCTCGTTGACGCGGTTCCGTTCAGCGTCGATACTCCGGCCGACCTCGCCCGCGCCCGTGCGCTTCTCGCCGGCTGACGGCTCCTCCGCAAACTGAGCGACCATGAATTCTCCCGACGAAAGGATCGTGTTTCAGGGTGAGCCCGGTGCGAACTCGCATCTCGCCTGCCGCGATGCTTACCCCGCGCTCGAAGCCGTCCCCTGCCCGACCTTCGAGGACGCGCTGATCGCGGTGAAGCAGGGCGATGCGCGGCTCGCAATGATCCCGATTGAGAACTCGGTCGCGGGCCGCGTCGCCGACATCCATCATCTCCTCCCCGAATCGGGGCTGTTCATCGTCGCCGAGCATTTCGAGCGCGTGCGGCATCAATTGTTGAAGCTGCCCGGCGCGCCCGTCGATGGGCTGAAGACTGTGCACAGCCATACCCAGGCGCTCGGCCAGTGCCGCAAGACCATCCGCGCGCTCGGGCTGAAGCCTGTGCCGGAAGCCGACACCGCCGGATCGGCGCGCATGGTGCGCGACGAGGGCGACCCGGCCATGGCCGCGATCGCCTCTTCGCTTGCCGCTGAGATTTACGGGCTGGACATCGTCAGGAACGACATCGAGGACGCGCCCCATAATACCACCCGCTTTGTACTCCTCGCGCGCGAGCCGGCCGACCCCGGCGCCGGCAACGGCCCGGTCCTGACGACCTTCGTGTTCCGCGTGCGCAACGTCCCCGCCGCGCTCTACAAGGCGATGGGCGGGTTCGCGACCAATGGCGTGAACATGACGAAGCTCGAATCCTATCAGCTCGAAGGCACATTCAACGCGACGATGTTCTATGCCGATATCGAGGGCCATCCCTCGGAACGCGCGGTCGCTCTGGCGCTGGAAGAGCTGGCGTTCTTTTCGAGCGAAGTGACGCTGCTCGGCTCCTATCCAGCGAGCCCGTTTCGCTTGACACTTGCTCGCTGATGCACGGTTCGGCCGACGACGCGACGCATCGCCATCCCGCCTATCGGGCGGCGCTTGTCACCGGCGCGATCCTCAACGCGGCGATGTTCTTCATCGAAGGCGGCGTCGGCCTCTGGATCGGCTCGGCCGCTCTGATCGCCGACGCGGTCGATTTCCTCGAAGATTCAGGCATGTACGCGTTGGCCGTGGTGGCGGTCGCCTGGAGCGCGCAGTCCCGCGCGAAAGCCGCTTTGGTCATGGCCGTGTTCATGGGCGCGGTTGGCGTCGTCGCGCTCGGGCAGGTGGTCTGGCGCCTGATCGAAGGCGGCGCGCCCGATCCTGCGCCCATGGCCCTCACCGCGCTCCTCGCGCTCTGCGTCAATTTCTACTGCGCGTGGCTTCTCATGGCGCATCGCGAAGGCGATGCCGGCGTTCGCTCGGTCTGGCTGTCGACCCGGAACGACGTCATCCTGAACGCGGTGGTAATACTCGCGGCCGGGCTTGTGGCGGTCACGGCCGCGGCCTGGCCGGATCTCGCAGCCGGCACGATCATCGCCGCCGTCAATCTCGTTGCGGCGGCAGAGGTGTTTCAGCGCGCACGGGGAGAGTTGAGACAAGCCTGAGCGCTTGCGCCAGCTGCTCGCCTGTCCGATATATCGGGCGGGAGGTTGGCGGCGGACGTGTCCCTCGCCAACCGGGTCAGGTCCGGAAGGAAGCAGCCCTAACGAGTTTCGGACTCGGGTCGTTTGTCCAGCCTCCCACTCGACGCCAGGTCGACCCGCCGCCAGTTTGCGCGAGCGGAGGCGTAATGCGATCCTGACAGCATGAACGAAGAAACGGAGCCGGAAGGTTCCCTGCCGCTCGCCGAACCTGCCGCGAAGCCACTCGGCGGCGCGTACACCGTGCTTGCGCGCAAATACCGCCCGAGAAATTTCTCCGAGCTTATCGGCCAGAAGGTGATGGTCCGCACCCTGCGCAACGCGTTCGCGCAGAACCGCATCGCCCATGCCTTCATGCTCACCGGCGTGCGCGGCGTCGGCAAGACCACGACCGCACGCATCCTTGCGCGCGCGCTGAACTATGCGCCGAACGGATCTACCCGCGGCGCAGGCGAGCCGACGCTCGACATGACGGAGGAAGGCGAGCATTGCGCCGCGATCCTTGAAAGCCGGCATCTCGACGTCGTCGAGATGGACGCGGCATCCAACACCGGCATCGACGACGTCCGCGAGATCATCGAGGCGGCGAAATATTGGCCAAACGCCGCGCGCTTCAAGGTCTACATCGTGGACGAGGTCCATATGCTGTCGAAGCAGGCGTTCAATGGCCTGCTGAAAACGCTGGAAGAGCCGCCCGCGCACGTGAAGTTCATTTTCGCCACGACTGAACTGCGCAAAGTACCGGTCACGGTGCTCTCGCGCTGTCAGCGCTTCGACCTGAAACGCGTCGATAGCGACGAACTTGTGCGTCACCTCGAACGTATTGCGATCGCCGAGAACGCCGCCGTGACGCTGGATGGGCTGGCGCTGATTGCGCGGGCCGCTGAGGGGAGCGTGCGCGACGCGCTTTCCCTTCTCGACCGGGCGATCGCGTACGGAGGAGGGGCAGCGGGCCCGTACGAAATCCGCGCGATGCTGGGCCTGGCCGACCGGTTGCGCGTGTTCGATCTGCTCGAATCGACGATGCAGGGCGATGCCTCCAAATCCATCCAGAGCCTCGCGTTGCTGGTCGATGAGGGGGCCGAGCCGGTGCAAATTCTCGCCGATCTCGCCGACGCCGTACATCAGGTCACGCGCGTCAAGTCGATCGGTCCGGGCCCGGGCGACGCGTCTCTTAGCGAAGCAGAGCGCGCGCGCGTGGAAGACCTCGCCAAGCGGCTGTCCGTGCCGGCGCTCGCACGCGCCTGGCAGATGCTGCTCAAGGGTCACGGCGAGGCTTCGGAAGCCCCGCGTCCGCTCGCCGCAGCAGAAATGGTTCTGATCCGACTCGCCTTCGCGGCGAAAGGCCCGACGCCTGGCGAGCTTGCGCGCCAGTTGCAGGGCGGCGCCGCAGCTCTCGCGCAAGCGGCGCTTCCCCCACGCGCAACGCCAGCTGAGTCCGCGCCCGCGCCAATGGTCGCGGCCCCTGCTTCTGCTCCGGTTTCCCCCCTGGCCGCTGCTCCGGCCGCGCCGCCCGCATCCGCACCGGTACCGCCTGAACAAGCGCCAGTTCCGCGCGACCAGCCACCCTCCACCGAACTCAACAGTTTCGACGACGTGATCGCGCTGGCCGGCAAAAAACGCGATCTGAAGCTGAAGCGCACCCTGACCGAGCACATCCGCCTCGTCTCCTTCGCGCACGGTACGATCGAATTTGCGCTGGCCAAGGGTGTGTCGCCGGATCTCGGGGCAGAGATCGGCCGCAAACTCACCTCATGGACTGGGACGCGCTGGATCGCCATCCTGTCCGAAGAGGAGGGCGAGCCGACGCGGGGCGATATGAGCCGCACCGAGGCCGAGGACGAGATGGCGATCGTGCGCGATCATCCTGTGGTGCGCGAAGTGCTGGCGCATTTTCCCGATGCCCGCATCGCATCGGTGCGGCCGGCAGGCGACCGAAACGACGAGGAGTGAGAGGCCACGCATGAAGAATTTTGCGAGCATGATGAAACAGGCGCAGGCGCTTCAGTCGCGCATGACCGAAATGCAGTCCGAGATCGAGCAGCTGCAGGTCGAAGGGCGCTCGGGCGGCGGGCTCGTTTCGGTCACGCTCAACGGCAAGGGCGAACTGACGGCGGTGAAGATCGATCCATCGGCCGTGAAGCCGGACGAGGCCGAGATCGTGGAAGATCTGATCGTCGCCGCCCATGCCGACGCCAAGACCAAACTCGAAGCCGCGCTGCAGGACAAGATGAAGGATGTGACCGGCGGCCTCGGTCTGCCGCTCCCGCCCGGCATGAAGCTGTTCTAGGAACCGGAACCATGGCGATGCGCACCTACGCAATTATTCTCGAGCCGGCCGAGGAGGGCGGATTCGTCGTGCATGTTCCTGCTCTTCCCGAAGTGTGCACGGAGGGAGACACCGAGGAAGAGGCTCTCACCATGGCGCGTGAAGCGATTGAACTTGTGCTGGAAGAGCGATCGCGCGCTGGCGAGCCAATTCCTCCGAATGATGGCGACCGCGTGCGCGAGCTGAGGGTGGCGATACCAGCGGCGGCATGAGCCGCAATGCCTGCGCTCTCTGGCGCCGATGTTGTTCGAGGCTTGCAAAAAGTCGGATTCAAGCTAATCCGGGTCAGGGGCAGCCATTACTTCTTGCGCCATCGCGATGCGCCCGAGCGCTCCGTGTCTGTTCCGGTTCACGGGCAGAAACCTCTGAAAAGAGGAACGCTCGCATCGATATTGAAGCGTGCGGGCACTGCACCTGAAGACCTTGCCCGCAAATGATGCGCGTCATTCCAGATAGGAGCAGATGCCCCGAAAAACTGCAGGCCCCGAGATCGAGCGGCTGATCCAGCTTCTCGCGCGGCTGCCGGGGCTCGGTCCCCGCTCGGCGCGGCGCGCGGCGCTGGCGCTCGTCAAGCGCAAGGAGGCGCTGCTCGATCCTCTGGCCGCCGCCCTCGCCGAGGCCCGCGACCGGATCGTCACCTGCTCCGTATGCGGCAATATCGACACCAACAGCCCCTGCGCCATCTGCCGCGATGCCTCGCGGGATATCGCGCTGCTTTGCGTCGTCGAGGAGGTCGGCGACCTCTGGGCGCTGGAACGGGCGGCGGTTCTCAACACGCGCTACCACGTGCTGGGCGGGGCGCTGTCGCCCCTCGACGGCATCGGCCCTGAGGACTTGCGCATCGGGTCTCTCATCGAGCGCGCGCGCGACGACGAGGTGACCGAAGTGCTGCTGGCGCTCAATGCCACGGTCGAGGGGCAATCGACCGTGCATTACCTGACCGACCGGCTGGCCGGATGCAATGTCAAGGTCTCGCGGCTTGCCCATGGCGTGCCGGTCGGCGGCGAGCTCGACTATCTCGACGAAGGCACGCTTGCCGCGGCCGTTCGTGCACGGAAGGAAATGTAGGCGCGTTAAACAAAAACCTCGTGGCGCATGTCGCCGGTCGGAAACACATAGCCGTACCGCAGGTTGCTGCGGCCCTCGCCGCTCTGCTCATACGCCGCCTTCCGGATCGAAAGGGCATCGCCGCGCCAACCGCCGCGCTGCTCAGGCGTCAGCCCGTAGAGCGTGGCGTTATTTTCGCCGAAGATCGCATTCTTCACCTTCCCGTCGGCCCGCCCCAGCTCCGCAAACCCGTGCTTCTCGCGCATGTCCTCCGGGATTTCCAGACGGCGCAGCCCCTCGATCTGCCACTGCGGCGAGCCGGTCCAGACCGCGTCCGTACCCCAGCAGACGTGATCGGAGCCGAGACCTTTCACCAGCGTCCCCATCAGCGCGGCGCAGACGCGGGGCTGCGCCACCAGCGTCACCGCGAAAAGCTGACCGACATCCGCATAAACGTTCGTGACGCCGTGCTTCTCCGGGATTTCTGCGAGGTCGGTGGTCCACTGGATGCGGCCCGTGCGCTCGAACTCGTCAAGCGCGAGTTCCGGGTCGCCGCCGACATGGCGATAGCCTGCGTGATAGATGATGAAGTTGAGGTCCGGCCAGTCCTTCGCGGCTTTTGCCACGTCGGAAACGTCCGTATACGCTGCAAGATGCGGGAACTTCCGTTTGACTAAGGGCGCGTGAAGCAGAACATGAGGAGATCGTTCACGGTTTCGGCGCCGAACGGAACCCGCGCCGCGGCGGCAAATCGGAAGTGGCGGCTTTCGGCGCGGCTGGCCGATGGCGGCCGCCCTCGGTCGGCGCTTCGATGGAAACTGGGGGTCAATCTCGCGGACGCCGCCGGGCCCAGCG
>JBKJVQ010000205.1:0-23099 GCA_046717125.1 Methyloligellaceae bacterium | reverse complement strand
CCGGCCTCTTCGCCATAATGCTCTTCGATAATCTCGGCTTTGTATGATCGCTGATCGGCCCAACGCAGATACATGCGCTCCAGCATCTGCGCCCAGTCCTGGCTCTCCGTACCGCCGGCTCCTGCGTGTATTTCGATATAGGTGTCATTACCGTCCGCCTCGCCGCCCAGCAGCGTCTCGACCTGGCGCTTGCGCGACTCTTCCGCCAGCGCCGCGAGCGCCTTTTCGGCATCGGCGACGATTTTTGCGTCGCCTTCCTCCTCCGCCAGATCGATCAGCTCGACATTGTCGGACAGCTCGCGCTCAAGCCGGTCGAACGTCTCAATCCGGTCGGAGAGTTGCTGGCGCTCGCGCATCAGATCCTGCGCGCGGGCCGAGTCGTTCCAGAGTGAGGGTTCTTCGGCCTGCGCGTTCAGCGCGCCGAGGCGCGCTCGCGCCGCTTCGGGGTCAAAGATGCCTCCGCAAGAGGCTGATGGATTGGGTGATCTCGTCAACGAGACTTTGTGTTTCGGCACGCATGGCGCGATCGCTTAGAGCATGATGCCGAAAAGTGTGAAGCGGTTTTCGGACAACATCATGCTCAACCTTTGAAGCCGATCACGTTCATGACTTCGGATTGATTCAATCCGAAGTCATCGTGATCTAGAGTGTCGCGCGGCCGTTGGCAACGCCCGGACGGCTGCCGCAAACCTCCGCTACGCAATCGCGCTAGAAGAGGCCGCCAAAATCATCCGCCGGCGGGGGCGGCTCAGCTCCGCCATCGTCCGACGGCGGAGCTGTTTCCCACCCCCCTCCACCGCCATCCGAATCCTCGCCGGGAGAGACGCCGCCGAGACTGTCGTCAAAGCCTCCGGGCTGAGGCGTCGGCGCATTGTTCCATCGCGACGGATCGCCTTCCGACGCCCCGATTACCGCGATGCTGTCCCCTTGGGGGTTGGAGTCGTCGCGGAAAACTTCCTCGATCGTCGCACCCTCTCCACCGCTGCGGACGCCGGTCTTGAGATTGACGCGAACCATCTTCACGCCGGGAGGGGTGCGGAACGGCACAGCCGGCTGGTCGGCCAGCGCAAGCTGCATGAAATCGCGGAAAATTGGAGCGGAGATGCCGCCGCCGGTTTCGCCGCGGCCCATCGGCTTGGGCTGATCAAAGCCCACAAAGACGCCGACCGCGAGGTCGGGCGAGAAGCCAACGAACCACGCATCCTTCTCATCATTGGTCGTGCCGGTCTTGCCGGCGAGCGGACGGCCCACGGCCTTGATCTTGTAACCGGTGCCGCGCTGCACGACGCCTTCCAGCATCGAGACCATCTGGGCGGCCGCGATCGGGTCGATGATCTGCTTGCGATCGTCCTTCAGGACGGGCTCTTCCTGCTGCTCCCAGGTGCGGGCGGAGCATCCGGAGCAGTCGCGCGAATCGTGCCGCCAGATTGTCCGGCCGTAGCGGTCCTGGATGCGATCGACCAGCGTCGGCTTGATCTGTTTGCCGCCATTGTCGATCATGCCGTATGCGGCCGTCATCTGCAGCAGCGTGGTTTCTCCCGCGCCGAGCGCCATAGAGAGCACCGGCATCAGATTTTCGTAGACGCCGAAGCGGCGCGAATATTCGGCGATGAGCGGCATGCCCATGTCCTGCGCCAGACGCACGGTCATGAGATTGCGCGACTTCTCAATACCGAGGCGCAGCGTCGAAGGCCCAGCCGCCTTCCCCGCGTCGTAGTTCTTCGGCGACCAGGCCTTCTGGCCAGGTCCCTGCGAGATCGTGATCGGCGCATCCAAAATGATTGAGTTGGGCTGATAGCCATTGTCGAGCGCCGCCGTGTAGACCAGCGGCTTGAACGACGAACCCGGCTGCCGCCGCGCCTGGACCGCACGATCGAACTCACCATCGGAGAAGGAGAAACCGCCCACGAGGGCGCGCACGCGACCGGTATGGGGATCGAGCGCGACCAGCGCGCCTTCGATCGCCGGCTTCTGCATCAGCGTCCAGGGGATATTCTTCTCCGCCTGTGCGTGTTCGCCCTCGACGATCGCCTCGACCTCGGCCTCAAGCTCCTTTTTCCTGGCCTTGGCGTCCTTCTTCACTTCGGCAGGAGCGACATAGACGACGTCGCCGACCTCCAGCACGTCGTTCGCGGATTTCGGTGCGCCACCGAGCCGGCCATTTTTGAGCACCCGCCGCGCCCATTTCATTTCGGAGAATGCGATTTCGCCGGTTACGCGTTCCGGCTCGATCTTGCCCGAGGACAGGCGACCCGGCTGCAATCCAACGACCGCCTTATCCTTCGCAACTTCAAGCACGACGGCCAGACGCCATGGCGCGATATCAGTCAGCGCGGGAACCTTGGCGAGAGTCGCACCCCAATCGCCAGAGACCTCGACCTGCTTGATCGCGCCGCGATAGCCGTGGCGGCGGTCGTAGTCGACCAGCCCGTCGACCAGGACCTTACGTGCAATCTGCTGCAGGTTCGGATCCAGCGTGGTGCGGACGGACAGGCCGCCCTCGTAGAGCTTCTTCTCTCCGAACAGGGCAATGATCTCGCGGCGCACCTCTTCGGCGAAAAACTCGGCCGCGTAGATATGCGCGCCGAACGGCCTTGGATCGACATTCAGCGGCGAGGCTTTTGCCTTCTCGCCTTCGTCCGCAGACGCGTAGCCGTTCTCGACCATGCGGTCGATCACCCAGTTACGGCGCTCGATCGCCTCTTCCGTCTTCCGGAACGGGTGGTAGTTGTTCGGACCCTTCGGGAGGGCCGCCAGATACGCCACATCCGACAGCGACAGCTCGCTGAGGGACTTGCCCCAGTAATTCAACGCAGCCGCGGCGACCCCGTAGGAATGCAGACCGAGATAGATCTCGTTGAGATAAAGTTCGAGGATCTGTTCCTTGGTGAACGCGCGCTCGATACGGATGGCAAGGATCGCCTCCTTGATCTTGCGCTCATAGTTCAGGTCGTTGGTGAGGAGAAAATTCTTGGCCACCTGCTGCGTGATGGTCGACGCGCCCACCGGCCGGCGTCCGGACTGCAGATTGTTCACATTGGTCACGACTGCGCGGAGGATGCCCTGCACGTCGAGACCGCCATGCTGGTAGAAATTCTTGTCTTCCGCCGAGATGAACGCATTCACGAGCAGCGCGGGAATGCCGTTCATGGGGACGTAAAGACGGCGCTCCCTCGCATATTCGGCGATCAGGCTGCCGTCATGGGCATGCAGGCGCGTCATCACGGGCGGCTCGTAATTGGCGAGCGCCTCGTAGTCCGGCAGTTCCTGCGATGTCTTCCACAAAAGGAAGGCGGCACCGGCGGCTGCGGTGACGAAAAGGATCATGCCGACGGCGAAGAGGAAGCCGAAGAACCGCAGCATGGGGCCGCCGCGCCTTCTGCGGCGCCGGTCGCGCGGTACGATAGGAGCCGTAATATCCATTCAAGCCACCCGTTCGCCGGCGATGTCCGCCACGCCGGCCGATTCCCGCTCTAAACTACAGGAAAATATGGCGAGAAAGCGAGCTCAGGCGGGCCGCTTCATACCCTTGCGACCGCCCCGATATCGGGTTTCAAGGAACGCGGGCCATCTGCTTGGCGAAATAATTATCGACGGCTTCCTTGATCGATGCGGCGACCTTGATGCGCCACGCATCCGAGGTCAGAAGCTTCTCGTCTTCCTTATTGGTGAGATAGCCGAGCTCGAGCAGCACGGACGGCAGATCCGGCGCCTTGAGCACTGCAAAACCCGCCGAACGAATCGGCTTGCGGTGCATTGACGTCGCGCGCCGCATCTCGCCCGCGAGATTATGCGCAAGATGCGCGGACAAATTGTTGGTCTCGCGCTGCGCCAGCTCGATCAGAATGTTCGTGACCTCATCGGAATCTGGCGGCAGGTCGACACCCGCGATGATATCCGCCTTGTTTTCCTTCGCCGCCAGCGCGCGCGCCTCATCGTCGGAGGCCCGCTCCGACAGCGTATAGATCGCCGATCCCCGCACCGCCCGCGACGACCGGGACGACAGCGAGTCCGCATGAACCGAGATGAACAGCGACGCGCCCTTCGCGCGCGCCATGGCCGTTCGGTCCCGCAGAGGAACAACCGTATCGATGGTGCGCGTCAAATGAACTTCGTAGCGTCCGTCCTTGTCGAGCGTCTTCTTCAGTGCACGAGCGAATTCAAAGACGACGCTCTTTTCCGTAATGCCATTGGGGCTGGTCGCGCCGGGATCGATGCCACCGTGACCCGGATCGATGACGATGACCGGTTTGGCCTTTTTCGCGATCTGCGCCGGCGGCTGTTCGGCCGGGGCATGGCTCTGTCTCGCAGGGGGCGGTGGGGCTTCCGCGCTCTTCGCAAGGAACGTCTTGGCGTCGGTTGGCACGAGATCGATGACGAGGCGCGCCGGCTGACCGTCCGCCGCATCGAGCGCATAGGATTTGTCGATCAGGACCGGGCCGGAGACATCGATCACGATGCGCGACTTGCCGGGCGCGAAAAGTCCGTACCGGTAGGCTGTAACGAGACCCCGGCTCTCCTGCCCGACGCCCGATGGGAGCTGGAAATTCACGTCGGGCAGATCGACAATCACCCGATAGGGATCGGCCAGCGCAAACACCCGGAAATCGACCTTCTTTGACAGATCGGCGACGAAGCGGGTGCGCTTGGCGTCGCCACCGAGCCGCGCATCGTTTGCGACAGCCGCCCCGTTCTGGCCGGCGGACGCATAGTCAGGCGCGGACCCGCACCCGACTGTGACGACGACCAATAGCAGCAGGGTGCGAAAGGCGAGGATCACGCTTCTCCCGTGTGCAGACACGCGCCATTGGCGCAATTTCGCTCGGCTTGAGCCATTCTAGTCACGATGCGTTAATCATAACTTATGGCCCCGCTACGGCCAGAGCCCGCCAGTTGCGCACGAATAATCGTGCATAAACGCCGCAAATGTCTGACCCGGCGCGATAATGCGTACTTGCCAAAGCGGCTGGCGCAACCCTAAAAGAACGATGGCTGTGCGCCTGCGTGCCAGGCAGAACGGTCCGGTCGCCGAAATTGCGACCGCGGCAGACATCGGTCTCAGGCCGACTCGCGCCGGCAGTATATGAATGTATTTTGACGCTTCCGGGATGGGATTGCTCCTTCGGAAGGTCCGGTCGAGGGCGGCCGGGATCCGGAAAATCGCTCTCTTGCCGATCTCGCACCCGCCGCGTCCACCTTCTGGCGCGGCGTCAAGAGGACCTGGATGCGCAACGCGCTACCCATGACGCCCACCGCATCATCGTCACCGCACGATTGTCCGCGCTTCGCGCGCGGCCTCGGCGGCCGCTTTACGGCGATGGCGCGTGTTGCGCGCCGGGGCGATGGCGTGCGGCGCCTCGACGAATCGTGTTCTAACAACATCATGCGCGCGCCGGCGACACGCCGCGCGAAAGCGCGGCGGACGTATTTAAGTCCCGCCCGGCTAAGCGCGCCGGAGACTTTCCAAAATGAAAAGCAAGATGCTGATCGATGCCGCCCATCCCGAGGAGACCCGTGTGGTCGTCGTGGACGGCAATCGCGTCGAGGAATTCGACTACGAATCCGCGCATAGAAAACAACTCAAGGGCAATATCTATCTGGCCAAGGTGACGCGCGTCGAGCCATCGCTCCAGGCGGCGTTCGTTGATTTCGGCGGAAACCGCCACGGCTTCCTCGCCTTCAACGAAATTCATCCCGACTACTACCAGATCCCCATAGCCGACCGTCAGGCCCTCCTCGAAGAGGAAGCGGAAGAGGAAAGCCGCGCCCAGGCCGAGGAAGATGCCGAGGCAGATGCCGCCGCCAGCGGACGCAAGCGTCGCGGCCGTGAGCGCGGACGCCGCGGCAGCCGAAAGGGCGGCGGCCGGGGGGAGGAGACGCCCCGTGCCGAAGCGGCGGATGCCAACGCAGCATCCTCCGAAGGATCCGCCGATCCCGCTGACTCCGACGAGTCCGATGCCATTGCGCTTGAAGCCAGCCGCTTCACGGAAACCGTCAGCGAAAAAGCCCCTGCCCCGGCCGCAGACCAGCCGGAAGACGAAGCCCCGTCGCGCCATCTCCAGGAGATCGAGGAGATTGATGACGACGACGATGACGATGAAGACGGCGAGGATGAAGACGATGCAGCGGAGGCCGACGCCTCCGGAGATTTCGCCGGAAATGGCGCGCCGCCTGCTGTCCAGACCTCCACGCCGCCCGAAGCCATCGTCGAATCCGTAGGTTCCGAAGATGCGCTGGAAGAACTGCCGGATCGTCCCCGGGCACGGCGTCGCCGCAGCTACAAAATCCAGGAAGTCATCAAACGGCGGCAGATCATTCTGGTCCAGGTCGTCAAGGAAGAGCGCGGCAACAAAGGCGCTGCGCTCACGACCTACCTCTCACTGGCCGGCCGCTACACTGTCCTGATGCCGAACACGGCGCGGGGCGGCGGCATCTCCCGCAAGATCACGACGCCGACGGATCGCAAGCGCCTGCGGGAAATTGCGGGCGAGCTGGAAGTGCCCGAAGGCATGGGCCTCATCATCCGCACGGCCGGGGCCCAGCGGACCAAGATCGAGATCAAGCGTGACTACGACTATCTGCTGCGGCTTTGGGAGACGGTCCGGGACCTGACGCTACGTTCAAGCGCACCCGCCCTCGTCTACGAAGAAGGCAGTCTGATCAAGCGGTCGATCCGCGATCTCTACAACAAGGATATCGACGCCGTGCTGGTCGCGGGCGACGAAGCCTATCGCGAGGCCAAGGACTTCATGCGCATGCTCATGCCGAGCCATGCGAAGAACGTCCAGCTCTACAAGGAGCCCGAGCCGCTTTTCATCCGCTATCAGGTCGAGCGGCACCTTGCGGCGATGTTCTCACCCAAGGTCGTACTCAAGTCCGGCGGATATATCGTCATCAACCAGACCGAGGCGCTCGTCTCGATCGACGTGAATTCGGGCCGCGCCACGCGCGAGCACAATATCGAGGACACGGCGCTCAAGACCAATCTCGAGGCCTCGGACGAGATCGCACGCCAGCTACGCCTGCGCGATCTCGCCGGCTTGGTCGTGATCGATTTCATCGACATGGACGAGCGTCGCAATCCACGCGCCGTCGAGCGCAGGCTGAAGGATGCGCTGCGCAATGATCGCGCCCGCATCCAGGTCGGGCGCATCAGCCATTTCGGCCTGCTCGAAATGTCCCGGCAACGGTTGCGCGTCGGCATGCTCGAAGGCTCGACCTCTCCTTGCGCGATCTGTCAGGGAACCGGCATCGTGCGCTCGACCGAGTCGGTCGCGCTCGACGTGTTGCGCTCGATCGAAGACTCCCTCCTGACCGAAGGGCCGGCGAATCTCTGTGCCACCACGTCGGTGGAGGCCGCGCTCTACATTCTCAATCAGAAGCGGTCGCATTTGCGCGATCTCGAACAGCGCTACGGCGTTGCGGTCAGCATCGAGGCCGACAGCGGCATGCACGGGGCGCAGTTCACGCTGCAGCGTTCCGCCGCCGCCCACGCACCTCAGCGCATCTCGAGCGTCGTCCAAATGGATTGGGCCCACCATACCGACGCGGAGCCTGCGGAAGCAGCGGTAGCAGCGGTAGCAGCGGTACCAGCGGTCGAAGAAGCCGAGGACGATGAGACGGCGGAGAACGGCGACGCAAGACGCGACGGGCGCAAGCGCCGCCGGAGGCGCGGCCGCGGTCGTGGCGATGACGCCGCGTCGGCATCGAACGGGCTGGATGCACCGGCGCGCGTCGTCGCGATTGCCGACGGCGACGATGAAGACGATGGAGACGCAGAGGGCGCATCGGATGAGCTTCGCGAAACTGTTGCCCCCGAAGCTGGCGAGGGTGACGGCGACGATCGCGCCAGAAAACCTCGCCGTAGAGGACGCCGCGGCGGCAGACGCGCGCGCGGACGCCAGCAGAACGGCAATGGCGTCGCCGCCGATCCGGTGAGCGGCGCCGACTCTGGTTCCCTCTCCGAGGAAGAGTTCGAAGAGGAAGTCGCCAGCGACGAAGGCATGCCCGAACCGCTTGCCGCCGAAACCGAAGATCTGCCGGACGAGACCGGCACGGACCATGAAGAGTCGATCGAAGCCGAGCACGAGCACGCAGCGTACGAGGAAACGAAGCCCGTCGACGAACCGCTTCGCGAACACGCGGTCGTCGTCGACCTTGAGGAGAAGTCGCCACGCAGAGGCTGGTGGCAGCGCCGGGAGTAGAATCGGGGCGTGATGATTGAGGTCGGCCCGCATACTCCGCTACGTCCCCCTCCCCCGACTTGATCGGGGGATTAACCGGGGGAACCCCTTCCGCGAAGGGTGACCCGGTCAAGTTGGGCCACGTGGCAGCGCACGGAATCGGCGATTCAATCCGAAGTCATGCTCACTGCTTCAGCCAGGTCCTGATGCGCTTGATGCCGTCGGCGACGCTTCTCTCGCTCTCGGCATACGAGAGCCGGACAAAGCGGCTGCCGTTGCCGGCGTCGAAATCGATCCCCGGCGTGATCGCGACGCCGATCTCGTTCAGCATGCGGCGGCACCACGACACACTATTGTCCGTGAAGCGGCTTACGTCCGCATACAGATAAAATGCGCCATCGGGCGGCGCGAACTTGTCGATGCCCATAGCCGGCAGAGCATCCAGCAGTAGTGTGCGATTGCGGGCGTAGTCGAGGCGGATGGCTTCCAGCTCCTCAACAGAGTCGAATGCGCCCAGCGCGGCATATTGCGAGATCGCGGGCGGCGAGATGTAGAGGTTCTGCGCCAGCCGCTCCATGGTGCGGACGAGCGCAACCGGCGCGACGACCCAGCCGACGCGCCATCCCGTCATCGAGAAATATTTCGAGAAGCTGTTCACGACGATCGCGACGTCGGACACGGACAGTGCGGTCGCGCCCGGCTCCCCGTAATGCAGGCCATGATAGATCTCGTCAGAGATCAGCCAGAGCGCGGAGGCTTCGCAGGCGCGCGCGATCGCTGACAGGCTCTGCGGCTCGATCATGACGCCGGTCGGATTGGCGGGGCTTGCGATGAGAACGCCGGACGCGCCTTGCGCCGCCGCCTGCATGACCTGCGGGACCGTCATCGCCCAGCGTGTTTCGGGACCGGCCTCGATCAGTTTCGGCTCAAGTCCCAGCGCTGTCAGGATATGCCGGTAGCAGGGATAGGCGGGTGAGGAGAGAAGCACACTCTCGCCCGCGTCGAACAGGGCGAGGAACGCAAGCACGAAGCCGGCCGATGATCCGCTCGTGACAATGACCCGCTCGGCCGGGATGTCGAGACCGTGCCGCTCGCGATACCAGCCTGCGATACGCTCCCGTAGCGGCGGAATCCCCAGCGCATCGGTATAGCCCAGCCGTTCCTCGCGGATCGCCCTGATCGCCGCTTCACGCGCGGCATAGGGCGCGGGCGTCGCGGGCTGTCCGACTTCCATGTGCACGATATCCGCGCCCGCCGCCGCCTTCTCGTTGGCGCTGCGCATCACATCCATCACAATGAACGGATCGATCGCGCCACGCCGGGACGGACGGCGGGGCAGTCTCATCTCCATGTCGCGACCTGAGTATGGTGCGCGCGAACGAACCGGAAGGGGTGCATGGCTGACGTCATCGTCATCGGCGCGGGTCACAACGGGCTGGTCGCTGCCATCCTTTTGGCTCGCGCCGGACTCGATGTCGAGGTTCTGGAGCGATCTAGCGTGGTCGGGGGTGCGTGCCGCACCGAAACGCCGTTTGCGCGGGCCCCCGATCTGCGCGCTTCGACCGGCGCCTATTTGCTGGGCCTGATGCCGCCTGAGCTGATTGCGATGCTCGGTCTCGACCTTCCGCTCGTCCGCCGCAATCCGCATTCTTTCACGCCAACGCTGGATGGACGCTATCTGCTGCTCGGCGCGGACCGGGAGGACGCGCGAAGCCAGATCGTCGCCTTCGGGGGCGAAGCCGATGGGCGCGCCGACGACGCCTTGCAGGAAACGCTCACGGCGCTACGCGAAGACTTGGCTCCGGCTTGGCTGAAGCCGCCGCTGAGCGCCGAGGAAACCGCACGGCTTTATGTGCGGCCCGCACTAACACGGACATTCATCGATCTCGTGCGCGGATCGGCGATCGACTTCATTTCCAGTTTCGGTTTCCGCTCCGAGGAAATCATCGCCGCCTACGCCGTGACGGACGGCATGCCCGGCCTGACCGGTTCGCCGTGGCGGCCCGGATCGGGGCATAACTTCCTCGTCCACAACATGGGGCGGCTTCCCGGCTCAGACGGCACGTGGATGGTCGTCCGGGGCGGCATGGGCACAGTGACGCAACAACTCGCCGACGTGGCAACAAGGGAGGGCGCGCGCATTCGCACCAGCACGGAAGCAGCCAAAATCGTGATGAGCGGCGGATCGGCGTCCGGCGTAGTCACCTCATGGGGCGAGGAGCTGCGCTGCAAAGCGGTTCTCGTCGCGACCGATCCGTTCCGGCTCCCCGATCTTTTGGGCCGCCACACCCCGGGATGGCTGCCCGAATCGACCAGACACTGGGCCGAAGGCTCACAGGGTCAGACGATGAAGGTCAACCTGGCCATGTCGGGCCTGCCGCGCTTTATCGCATTGCCCGAACGCCGTGGACAGCACGGCACGACAGTCCACCTGCTGCCGCCGCCAGCGTCCCACGGCAGTATCCTGACCGCGCTGCGTGAAGCATGCGAGGCTGCGGAGGTGGGACGTATTGACAAGGTTCCGCCCATCGAGTGGTACCTGCACTCGACGCTAGACCCATCTCTCCAGGACAGCAGCGGCAATCATTCATCGGCGTTGTTCGTGCAGGGCGTGCCGCATGTGCCGGCCGGCTCGGACTGGGCGACGCGCAAGCAGGCCTATCTCGACAATCTGTTCGACCTGGTCGAGCTTTATGCACCGGGTATGCGGGAGCTAATCGTCGATGTCGCGGCGCTGACTCCGCCCGAGATCGCCTCGCATTTCGGGATCACGGGCGGGAATATCCACCATATCGACAATGTGTTCTCATTCACGGAACGGGTGCCCTATGAGCTCGGCGTAGACGGCGTCTATGCGGGCGGGGCCGGATGTCATCCCGCCGGATCGGTGATCGGCTGCGCCGGGCACAACGCGGCGCAGATCGTGCTGGCGGATCTAGGCGTTGCGCGCGGCTTCTGAAACCGGAGGCGTGCCGGCGAGATGCTCCGCGTTCGAACCTTTCACCAGAAGATAGACGGGGACACCAGCCGCCAGAATTGCCACCCCGACGAGCGCGCCGAAGCCCGTGTACATGAGGCTCGAATAGAGAAGGTAAACGCAAGTCGCGCAGAAGATGATCGGCAGAACCGGATAGAGCGGCACGCGAAACGGGCTCTCGCGGTCAGGCTCGCGCATGCGGAACAGGAACAGCGAAATGCCGATCATTAGCAGGAAGCTCCAGAACACTGGAGCGGTGTACTCGACCATGGTCTTGACGCCGTCCTTGGTCAGGGCGCCCAAACCGACGAGAGCCAATGCGATCAGAGCCTGAACCATGATGGCCGCGACAGGCGCGCCGGATTGCGGATCGCGCCGGCCGAGCAGCGAAAACGCACCATAGGAGCGGCCCAGCGCGTGGTTGCTGCGTGCGCCCGTGAAGATCGTCGCGTTCATGGTGGTAAGCGCGGCACCGATGACAATCAGGCTGAGCGCGATGGCGCCGGCCGTGCCGAATGTTTGCCGCACCACGTCCGCCAGCGCGGTCGGCGCAGCCTTCAACGCCTCGAAGCCGATAGCCGACAGGAGCGCAACATTGACCAGCAGGTAGAGCGCAATCACCGCCAGCGTCCCCAGGACGAGCACCTTCCACATATTGCGAGGGGCGTCCTTCACCTCACCGGACAAGTACGCGGTTTCGTTCCAGCCGCCATACGTCAGCAGGATGAACACCATCGCCAAGCCGACCGCCCCGCTTGACTCTCCATCGACCGGAGCGACCTCACGCGGCGAGCCGGTTGCGATACCGATGATCGCGACCGCCGCCAGGGCGGCGACGGTGAGCACCGTCATGACGAGCTGGGCGCGGCCTGAAAACATCGCGCCGAAAAGCTGCATTGCCGAAAGCGCAATGATCGCGATTGCCGCATGGATCGCCGCGCCCCATGCGCCCAGAGGCAAAATGATTTGCGCATAATCCCCGTAGACGAAGCCGACCAGCGCGATGGCGCCGGTCTGCATCACGGTCATCCGGCCCCAGGCAAACAGGAATGCGGGGGCGGTACCGTACGCGCGATGCAGGAAGTGATACTCACCACCTGAGTGGGGATAAGCAGACGAGAGTTCAGCGTAACAGAGCGCACCGATGATCGTCAGCAGGCCGCCGATCGCCCAGAGCAGGAGAAAGACGGTCTCGTTCGGGCTGTTTGCCGCCACCAGCGGCGGCATGGCGAAGATGCCGATGCCGACGACGATGCCAACGAGCATCGCGCAGGCGTGCACCACGGAAAGCTGATGCGGGGAACTCTCAGACTGGGGCATCAATGGCTTTCGGTGGTTTCGTACTACGGTGTGTTCGGTATCAGGATCTTGTCGCCGTCCAGTCCTCACCTTCCAGCTTGTCGCCAGCGAGTTTGCCCTCGAAGATGCGCTTCTGGCCGTCCTCGCCACTTAACTCGAAGCTGAGCTTCTCGCCGTTGATCTTGCCATTGGAGATATCGACGGATTTGCCGTCCATACGCACCGTACCGGTGAACTCTTGGTATTTCTGCGCGACGTTCAGCGCGAAATTCTTGCTCGACTTCTTGTCGGTGACGTCCCATGAGCCATCGATCTGTGCGGGGACGATCCAGAGATACGCCGTTTTGCCGACAACCGATTCCCTTTGGTCCGCCTGCCAGTCACCCATATCGAACGCGTGGCTGACAATACGCGTGCCGGGCGCCAGTTTCAGGAGTTCCGGGCGCAGCTTCAGGTTGATGCTCGTCAGGAGGTACATCGTGATGACGTCCGCCTTGGTCAGATCTTGCTCGAAGAGATTGCCCTCCTTGAACGTGACTTTGCCTCCAAGTTTCTCCTTCTTGAGATTCTCCTGCGCTTCCTGAATACGCTGCGGGTTAAGATCGATCCCGAATGCGGTGGCGCCATATTTCTTCGCGGCGGTAATCGGGATGCGGCCATCGCCCGAGCCCAGATCGATCACGTAGTCGTCCTTCGTCACCTTGGCCATCTCGAGCATCTTGTCGACGACCTCCTGCGGGGTCGGGACATAGATCACATCCAGCGCAGCCTCCTGCGCTCTGACGGCCACCGGATTCATCGACAGGGCCAGAACGGCGAGCGTCAGGAGGGTGACGGGAACGCGGAAAGAAAAAGCGCTGACTTGCGGCATGTTTCGCTTTCTTCTGTGCTGCGTGCGAGGGCAGCGTTGGCAGCAACGACAGAGTTACCGTCGTGCAACAAGTCTGTCGAAAATTGGTTCCGAACGAATGGGTGATCAGAGCCGTCGCCGGCCCGTCCTTAGCGCGTCGACTTGGCCAAATTTACCTTCCGGCAACATGCGAACGCGGACTTCACCGGTCATTCTGTCGCCGCAATGCCGCCGATCAATCCGGCGCTATCGTCAGGGACAGGCGGGCCGGGTGAGCCGCCTTTCCGTGCCTCGGCCTGCACCGGCTGCATCGGCCAGCTGCGACGTCTCGAGGCGCACGGAGCACGATGATTTAGAAGTTCGACAGGGGCTGAAACCGTGAATCGATCCATGCATCCATTCCGCGCAGCGCGGCTGATGCTGCGTAAACTGGCCGTGACTACTCTGTCTCTCGGGCTGGTGCTGACATCGAGCCACGCCCAAGCGGCAAGCCTGATCCGTGACACCGAGATCGAGGCTGTCATCCGCGACTACGCCACGCCGATCTTCAAGGCTGCGGGTCTATCTTCGCAGAACATCAAGATTCACCTGGTCTCGGATCGGTCGTTCAACGCGTTCGTCGTCGATGGCCAAAACATGTTCATACACACGGGCGCGCTCGTGAACGCCAAGACGCCGAACCAGGTGATCGGCGTCATCGCCCACGAAGCCGGCCATATTGCGGGCGGTCATCTTGCGCGTCTGCGCCACACCCTGTCGCGGGCGCGCTCCGCTTCGCTCATGCTGCAGCTCCTTGGGCTTGCGGCAATGGCCGCCGGCGCTTTTGCGGGGGGCGGCGCCGAGATGGGTCAGGCAGGCGCGGCCGTCGCCATTGGCGGTTCGAGCGCGGCCATGCGGGCGGTCCTCGCCTATCAGCGCGGTGAGGAATCGGCGGCGGACCAAGCCGCGGTGACCTACCTCAACGCGACCCAGCAATCCGCGCGCGGCATGATCGAGACGTTCGCCTATTTCGCCGACCAGGGCATTGTCTCGATCAAATATGTCGATCCCTACGCCCAAAGCCATCCGATGCCGCAGGACCGCATCGCGCAACTCCGCGTACTCGCCGAGCAAAGTCCTTACTACGAGACTCGAGACTCCGGCGAACTCCAGCACCGCCACGATATGATGCGGGCGAAGCTGTCGGGCTTCCTGGAAGCGCCACAGATCGTCTTCAACAAATATCCGAAATCAAACATCTCACTTCCGGCGCGTTACGCCCGCACCATCGCCGCTTACAAATCTGGCGGCCTGAAGCCATTCCTGCCTCAAATCGAAGCGCTTCTCGAAGAAGATTCCGACAATCCCTATTTCCTCGAACTCAAGGGACAGTTCCTGTTCGAGAGCGGAAACATCGCGCAATCCATCCCGCCGCTCCGCCGCGCCGCGCAGATCGTACCGCAGGAAGGACTGATCCGGATCATGCTCGCGCAGGCGCTTCTGCAAGACAAACAAGGCCGCTATGTCGACGAAGCGATCGAGCACTTGCGTTACGCGCTCGTGAAGGAAAACACCTCGGCGATCGGCTATCGTCAGCTCGCGACCGCCTACGCGCAGAAAAACCAGATCGCCAACGCCGAACTCGCATCGGCTCAGGCCTATATGTATGAAGGCAAACTGAAACTGGCCAAAGACCAAGCCACGCGTGCGAAAATGAAGCTCAAGGCCGGCACGCCGGGATGGTTGCAAGCCGACGACATCGTCAATTTCGAGCCCCCCAAACAATGACCGGCAAAGCCGGAACCGGAGACCGTTGATGAAGAAATCAGTGCTGGCCGCGATGCTCGGCTTCGGCGCAGGCCTCGCAATCATGTGGGCCAGCCCGTGGGGAGGCGGTCAATCACTCGCTGCGGAAGCGTTCAGCGACAGTCAGAAGGCGGCGATCGAGCAGATCGTGAAGGACTATCTAAAGAACAATCCCGGCGTACTGATCGAAATGAGCACCGAGCTCGAGCGGCGTCAGGCGGAAGCTCAGACGCAGGCGCAGACCAAGGCGCTGAAAGAGAATAGCGAGGCGCTGTTCCGCGCGGGCAGCGCGCCCTTCATCGGCAATCCCGACGGGGACGTCACCGTCGTTGAATTCTTCGATTACAATTGCGGCTACTGCAAGCGCGCGCTCGACCAGGTGCTCAAGCTGGTCGAGAAGGACAAGAACGTGAAGGTCGTGTTCAGGGAGTTCCCGATCTTCGGTGAGGATTCCGAAGCCGCGGCCAGGGCTGCGCTGGCGGCCGACAAGCAGGGCAAGTACCTCGAAATGCACACGCAGCTGTTCATGGACGAGGGCAAGCCGAGCCTCGACAAAGCGCTCAAGGTCGCGGCAGATATCGGGCTCGATGTCGAAAAGCTCAAGATCGACATGAACGACAAGAGCGTCACGGACATGCTGGCGGCGAACCGCGCGGTCGCGGAGGCGATCGGTGTCCAGGGAACGCCGCTTTACGTCGTGGGCAGCGAGATCATCCCTGGAGCGCCCGACAATCTCGCCGACGTTCTGGTCGCGACCGCCGGAGAAGTCCGGGAAAAGGGATGTGGAACGGGCTGCTGAGCTTTTTGCGCGTATCGCCAAAAACTGTTACACGGGCGGTTCGGTGACCGCACGCCCGGCGGCGGGATTGGCCGGATGTCCCGCCTCGACAATTTCGCGCCATGCCCAAGCCAATTTTCGTGCTTAACGGACCGAACCTCAATCTGCTCGGGCAGCGTGAGCCGGCCATTTACGGCTCCGAAACGCTTGACGACATAAAGGGCAGGTGCGAAGCGCGCGCCGCGGCGAACGGACAGACGATCGACTTCCGGCAGACCAATCACGAGGGCGAATTGGTGGAGTGGATACAGGCTGCGCGGCGGGAGGCCTCCGGTCTGATCGTCAACGCGGGCGCCCTGACGCACACGTCCGTCGCCCTGCTCGACGCCATCAACGCGGCAGAGCTGCCGACCGTGGAAGTGCATCTGTCGAACATTTTCCGGCGCGAGCCCTTCCGCCATCTGTCATACGTATCGCAGGGCGCGACCGGCGTGATTTGCGGGTTCGGTCCGAATTCCTACGAGCTGGCGCTCGACGCGCTTGCCGCGCGCGGCCCGGTTTAATGAAGATGCGGGGGGGCGGCTTGAAAAGGAAGGAGAGCGGCATCGACAAGGAGGCCATCCGCGAACTTGCGGAGCTGCTCGTCGAGACCGGTCTCTCGGAAATTGAGATCGAGCGTGACGGCAGCCGCCTGCGCGTCGCCCGCAACATCACCGTTCAGGCACACGCATCTTCGTCCTCCGGCGGCGCGTCCTCCGCCGATCTGCCCTCGCCCGAGGCCATTGTGCGGGAGGCGGGACCGCCTGCCGGGGCGGTGAATTCCCCCATGGTCGGCACGGCGTATCGCGCGCCGGAACCCGGCGCCGCCGCTTTTGTCGAGATCGGGGCCGTCGTCGTCGTGGGACAGACGCTTCTGATCATCGAGGCGATGAAGACCATGAACCAGATCCCGTCGCCGCGCGCGGGCAGGATCAAGGCGATCCTCATCGAAGACAGCCAGCCGGTCGAATTCGGGCAGCCGCTCGTCGTCATCGAATAGGGAGAGGGCAGGCTCCCCATGTTCGACAAGGTTCTGATCGCCAATCGGGGAGAGATAGCGCTTCGCGTCGAGAGGGCCTGCAAGGAGCTCGGCGTCGGCACGGTCGCCGTGCACTCGACGGCGGACGCGGACGCCATGCATGTGCGGCTTGCCGACGAAAGCGTATGTATCGGTCCGCCCGCCGCGCGCGACAGCTACCTGAACATTCCCCAGATTGTAGCCGCCTGCGAGATCACCGGCGCCGACGCCGTGCATCCGGGTTACGGCTTCCTCGCGGAAAATGCGCGCTTCGCCGAAATTCTCGAGGAGCACGACATCACGTTCATTGGTCCGACGACGGAACATATCCGGATCATGGGCGATAAGATCCAGGCGAAGGAAACCGCCAAGCGCTTGGGGATTCCCGTCGTTCCGGGCTCGGACGGTCCCGTCACCGATATAGAAGAAGCGCGCAAGACCGCCGCGGAAATCGGTTACCCCGTATTGGTGAAGGCAGCAGCCGGCGGCGGCGGGCGCGGCATGAAGGTCGCGCGCGATGCGGACTCGCTCGCCGAAGCGATTTCGACCGCGCGCTCCGAAGCCAAGGCCGGCTTCGGAGACGACACCGTCTATCTCGAAAAATATCTCATGCTGCCGCGCCATATCGAAATCCAGGTTCTGGGCGACGGGCTCGGCAACGCGATCCATCTCGGCGAGCGCGACTGTTCGCTGCAGCGCCGCCACCAGAAAATCTGGGAAGAGGCCCCTTCCCCGGCGCTCAACCAGGACGAACGCGAAAAGATCGGCGAGACCGTCGCCGCCGCAATGCGCGAGCTGGCCTCGCGCGGGGGCGGCACGGCCGAGTCCCTCTCCGAGAACGGCGAGTTCTTCTTCATCCAAATGAACACGCGACTGCAGGTCGAGCACCCTGTGACCGAGATGATCACCGGTATCGATCTCGTCATCGAGCAGATCAGGATCGCCGCAGGCGCGCCGCTGACACTGAAGCAGGAAGATATCCGCTTCAACGGCCACGCCATCGAGTGCCGGATCAATGCCGAGAACCCGCGCACATTCCGTCCCTCCCCCGGCAAGATCACCCATTTCCATCCGCCCGGGGGCTTGGGCGTCCGTGTCGATTCCGGCGCTTACGCCGGCTACGTGATCCCGCCCTATTACGACAGCCTGATCGGCAAGCTGATCGTGCATGCGCGCACGCGCAACGAATGCCTCATGCGGCTGAAACGCGCCTTGAGCGAACTCGTCGTGGACGGCATCGAGACGACAACACCGCTGTTCACCTCGCTCATCTCAGAGCCGGATATCGCCAACGGCGCCTACGACATCCACTGGCTGGAGAAGTATCTCGCGAACGGGTGATTGCGCCGCGCTTCGCCCGCCGTCCGATCCGTTTATGTGATCGATGACTGGACGCGGCCGCGCCGGCAGGTTCAGAGTGCCCGGCATCCGCATTAAAGCGTCCGGAGCCCGACGGTGTTTCCCCTCTCGGCCATGCTGAAGTCCTTTGTGAAAACCGGCACGCTGACTGTCGTGGATGCGGAGGGGCGCACACACAGGTTCCAGGGCGGTCCGGGACCGGACGTCACGATGCGTCTGACCGACCCCTCACTCTACCGGAAGCTTTTCTTCAACCCGGAACTGCATGCCGGCGAAGCCTATATGGACGGCCGGATGAGCTTCCCCGGCTCGAGCCTTCGCGATTTTCTTACGCTGTTCTCGATAAACCGCCTGTCCCTCGGCGCGCAGCCCGCACAGCGGATTCTACGCCGCGTGTCGCGCAGCCTGAAGGGCTTCCAACAGGCCAACCCCGTCGGCACCGCCAAGGCGAATGTGGCCCATCATTACGATCTGGGAAACGCGTTCTACGCATTGTTCCTGGACCCGGGAATGTTCTACTCGTGCGCCTATTTCCGTGAGGAGGACGACAGTCTCGAGGACGCGCAGCGCAACAAGTGCAGGTTGATCGCCGCGAAGCTGGACCTGAAACCCGGACAAAGGGTGCTCGATATCGGCTCGGGATGGGGCGGGCTCGCCTGCTATCTGGCGGAGATCGCCGATGTCGAGGTGCTGGGCGTAACGCTGTCGACCGAACAGCATGCGCTGGCGGTCGAGCGCGCGGCAAAGCGCGGCCTCGATGGCCGTGTACGCTTCGAACTGAAAGACTATCGCGAACTGAACGACAATTTTGACCGCATCGTCTCGGTCGGCATGTTCGAGCATGTCGGCGTGCGCCACTACCGCGAGTTCTTCGCCAAGGTGAACGTGCTGATGAAGGACGACGGACTGATGCTCCTGCACTCGATCGGGCACATGAGCCCGCCGGGAACGGCCAGCCCCTGGCTCAGGAAGTACATTTTTCCGGGCGCCTATTCGCCGGCCCTGTCCGAGGTCTTTCCCGCGGTCGAGGAGAACAGCCTCTGGGTCACCGATCTCGAATTCCTGCGCGTGCATTACGCGACCACGCTGCGATGCTGGCACAAGCAATTCGAGGCCAACCGGTCCAGGATTGCGGAGATGTACGATGAGCGGTTCTGCCGGATGTGGGAGTTCTACCTCATCAGCGCCGAAATGATGTTCCGCACCGGCTCGCAGGAGGTTTTCCAGATGCAGCTCGCACGGAAACGCGACGCAGCGCCGATCGTCCGGGACTACGTGACCGATCTGCAGCGGACATACGAGCGGATCGAGACGGAACGTCGAATCTGACACCACGCGAGGACGGCTGTGCCGCCGGCGTGATCTGTTCACTTCCGCCGCGGCATCATAGGATATCGAGAATCACCGAAAGGATTCTAAAGTCGCCGCATGAGCGGTATCGACGACATCCTTGCCGAAATCACGCCGCAGGTGCTCCTCAAGGCCTATGCGTGCGGCATCTTTCCGATGGCGGAAAGCGCGCATGACAACGCGCTCTATTGGATCGAGCCTGAGCGCCGCGGCGTCCTGCCGCTGGACAAGCTCCATATATCGCGGCGGCTCACCCGGTCGATCCGAAATGGCGGATTCGATGTTCGGGTCGACCATGATTTCGAAGCTGTGATTGAAGGCTGCGCACAGTCGCGGCCTGGACGACGCTCGACCTGGATTAATGCCCGTATCCGCAATCTATATCGGGAACTGTTTGCGCTCGGCCATTGCCACACGATCGAGGTATGGCGCGAGGGCCGGCTGGTCGGCGGCCTGTACGGCGTCCACCTGGCCCGCGCGTTTTTCGGCGAGAGCATGTTTTCGGAGGAGCGGGACGCCAGCAAGATTGCGCTGGTCTATCTCGTCGCGCGCCTGCGCTATGGCGGGTTCTCGCTGCTCGACACGCAGTTCGTCACCGAGCATCTGAAGCAGTTCGGGGCGATCGAAGTCGGCCGCGCTTCGTTTCAGCGGCTGTTGGATTCGTCGCTCTCCGGCGCGGGATCTTTCGGCGCGCTTTCCTCCGGCTGCTCGGCGGCGGAAGTCTTGCACCTCGTCAGCCAGACGTCGAAGACAGGATGCTCGACGGCGTGAAGGCCGGGGCTTTCCGCATACATCCAACCCGTGAAGATGCGCTGCTGCTCGCCGTCGAGCTTGATCTCGTCGACCTCGATGAACCCGGATGTATTCGGCGGCTCGGTCGGCGGCCGTGTGTAACACGCGCGCGGCGTAACCCGGAGCGCACCGAAAGCGAGCGTGTCGTTGAGTGGGATCTCCAGATGCGAGATGCGGCCCGTCACCTTGTTAAGCGCGGCAAAGATCGCGATTGAATTCTCGATGCGCTGCCCTTGGGCGAGACACATATCGGCGCCCGCGAGCAGGCTCGCGGAGACCGCGACAAACCGCAGTGCTGAACGGGCGATCTTCACTCCGGACGCCACGGCTCGTAGTCGCCTGTCGCCGGCGGTCGCTGGCCGCGCGCGAGTGTCGAGCCCGGCGGACGCCACGCCTCCGGCGTGCCGGTCATGTTCGGCATATGCGGCTTTTCCCAGTCGCGCGGCCGGTAGTTCTCGTCCTGCGGGAGAATGTCGGTCGTGTGGTGCAGCCAGCCATGCCATTCCGCCGGCACAAGGGATGCCTCCGACAGACCGTTATAGATCACCCAGCGGCGCGGACCGTTGCGCTCGCGGTAATAGATATTGCCGAGCGCATCCTCGCCGACCTTCACGCCCTTTCGCCACGTCCAGACGCGCGTGCCAATCGTGTTGCCGTCCCACCAGATGAAGAGTTCGCGGAAAATGCCCATGGCGCCCGCATATACGGCGAATGCGCGAGCGCGTCACCCGGAAAGCCGGCACTGCGTGACGCGTTCGGCACGCGCGTTCGGCACGCGGGCTGACCTAGTCCTTCTTCGCCGCGAAGGCGTCCGCTTTGGCGATGTTGCCTTCAGGATCCTTCAAGAATTCCGCTTTCGCGCTTTCATCGCCAAAACAATAGGTTTTGCCCTCGATCTCGGCGTTGACTGAGCAATCCGTCTCGACGTCCATTTCCGCGGCAAAACCCATCGCGCAGTGGTTGCCATACTCGCCTTTCGTGGCGGCGTTGGCGGGGTTGGTCATCAACAGCAGCAGTGCTGCAAGTCCGACAGTTGTACGAACCATGCGGGCTTCCTCTCCGAATACGATCATCCCCGCTTGTGGGATGTCATGAGAGAAGAGCTCAACGCGTGCTCGGTCGCGAGTGACGTTTTGTTGAAAGACCGAGGCTTTTCCGAAAATCGGCGCGAAAGATATGGCACCGAGCGTACGTGAATTGCGGGGACAAAGGCGGTCTCGACACTCTCAAAAGGACTGAATGGACTCGGTCGCGGATGCGAATCGGCCTAATTTGGCTCTAGATTTTGCGTTAAACTCCACTCAATCATCTACATATAGAGTCTGTCGGGAGAAGCGGGGGAGCGCGCATGTGGGTCCTTACGGGGCTGATGGTGCGCGAACGGGGTCGAGGAAGAGGAACAAGACATGCGGATCGAGCGGCGGTTTACGGAAGCTGGCAAGTCACCCTATGAGGCGATCGCGTTCCGCGATGCCTCGAGCGAGATCCGCAATCCGGACGGCTCGACCGTCTTCAAGTTGGACGCGTTCGCCGTGCCCGCGCAGTGGAGCCAGGTTGCGGCCGACATCCTTGCGCAGAAATATTTCCGCAAAGCCGGCGTGCCGGCGCGCCTGAAGCGCGTCGAGGAAAATTCCGTTCCCTCCTTCCTCTGGCGCTCTGTCGCCGATGACGTGGCGCTTGAGGTCCTTCCCGAGACCCGGCGCTTTGGCCCCGAGACCGACGCGCGGCAGGTGTTCGACCGGCTCGCCGGCGCGTGGACCTATTGGGGCTGGAAGACGGGCATGTTTTCGTCGGAGGACGACGCGAGCGCCTTCTACGACGAGCAGCGCTTCATGCTCGCCATGCAGATGGCCGCGCCGAACTCACCGCAATGGTTCAACACGGGTCTGCATTGGGCCTACGGCATCGACGGCCCCAGCCAGGGCCACTTCTATGTCGATCCGTTTACGCATCAGCTTGTGAAATCGCAATCATCCTACGAGCATCCGCAGCCGCATGCCTGCTTCATCCAGGGGATCGAGGACGACCTCGTCAATGAGGGTGGCATCATGGATCTGTGGGTGCGCGAGGCGCGCCTGTTCAAATATGGTTCGGGCACGGGCACCAACTTCTCCAAGCTGCGTGGCGAAAACGAGCGGCTCTCAGGCGGCGGACGCTCCTCCGGCCTGATGAGCTTCCTGAAGATCGGCGATCGGGCGGCCGGCGCGATCAAGTCGGGTGGCACGACACGGCGCGCTGCGAAGATGGTCGTGGTCGACATCGACCATCCTGACATTGAGACCTACATCAACTGGAAGGTCGCCGAGGAGCAGAAGGTTGCCGCCCTCGTCACCGGCTCGCGCATCTGCGCCGAGCGGCTGACGGCCATCATGAAGGCCTGCATCAATTGCGAGGCCGACGGCGAGGACTGTTTCGATCCCGCGAAGAACCCGGCGCTGAAGCGCGAAATGCGGGCGGCGCGCAAGCTGAAGGTGCCGGACAATTTCGTCCGCCGCGTCATCCAGTTTGCAAAGCAGGGCTTCACCTCGATCCGCTTCGACACCTACGACACGGACTGGGACTCGGAAGCCTATCGCACAGTAGCGGGGCAAAACTCCAACAACTCGGTGCGCGTGACCGATGCGTTTCTGAACGCGGTCGACTCTGACGGCGAGTGGCAGCTCTTACGA
>JBKJVQ010000204.1:0-2687 GCA_046717125.1 Methyloligellaceae bacterium | reverse complement strand
GATCCGCCGCCTGCCGCGATAATCACGGCCTTGTTATCGAAGCGCTGTCCGTCGTCCGTCTCTAGCAGAAACCGTCCGTCGCCATTTCGGTCCAGCTTGTCGACACGCTGGTTGAAATGGAACGTGGCGTCGAAGGGCTTGATCTGGTCCATCAGCCGGTCGGTGAGTTCCTGTCCCGTTACGATGGGAAGCCCCGGGACGTCGTAGATCGGCTTCTCTGGATAGAGTTCCGTGCACTGACCGCCGGCTCGGTCGAGGATGTCCACGAGGTGCGCCTTGATGTCGAGAAGGCCCAGCTCGAACACGGCGAAAAGGCCGACAGGCCCCGCGCCGATGATCACGGTGTCGGTGCTGATCGTTTCGGATGTCATCAGAATTGTTTCTCGGGAATGCGAACGACGAGTCCGTCGTGTTGTTCTGTCAACTTGATCTGGCAGCTCAGGCGGCTTTCCGGACGGACGTCGAACGCGAAGTCGAGCATGTCCTCTTCCATTTCCTGCGGCTGGCCGGTCGCCTCGCGCCACTCCGCCTCGACATAAACGTGGCACGTCGCGCAGGCGCAGGCGCCGCCGCATTCGGCCTCGATGCCGGGCACGGAATTCCTGACTGCCGCTTCCATCAATGTCATGCCGGGCTCGACTTCGACAAGATGACTTTTGCCGTCATTCGTAATGTAGGTGATCTTCAAGGCAGCCTCGGCCCCATTTCGGCGATTCATTAGATCACGATGACTCTTGGTCGAACCGACCAAGAGTCATGAACGTGATCGATTCCAATAGTTTGAGCATGATGTCGTCCGAAAACCGCTTCACACTTTTCGGCATCATGCTCGAGGACGGGAGTTCTTGCGGCATGCGCAGCGCCGGACGTGTCGCCGGACGCTTGGGTGCACCGCGCGCGAGCCCGGACCCTATAGTTCAATCGGCTGGCGGACGCCAGTGGCTAGACGCGTTGATTCCTGGCCTGCAGGGCGTCGAAGAATCGTCTCGCTTCGGCGATGCGCATCGCCAGATCATCCCGCGCAAGGCGCGTATCGCCATCGCGCACCAGCAGGGCTTCCAGAGCTTCGGCTGCGTCCCCCACCGCGAATGCGCCCACGGCTCGCGCCGCACCCTTCAGCCTATGGGCGGCCTCGCCTAGGTCGCAGGGGTTGTCGGTCTGGACCCGATCGAGGCAGCGTTGCGCCTGCGCGACAAACAGCCCGAGCAGCTCGTCGGCGAGCCGGGCATCGCCCAACGTCTGACGATCGAGATGACGCAGATCGATGGCATCCGAATAGATGCACAGCGCAAGCGCGCTCATTTCCGCGAGTCCTTATCCACAGGCATGTGTCGTGCTCAGGACTCCATGTTAGTGAGCGGCGCTTCTCCGTTTTGTTAACATTGGGGCCAAAGCGTTGATGGTAATTCGGAAAATGGGCCAGTTTCCGAGGCGGGAAGCCGGTAATCATAATCTCAAAAACATCTTCTTTTGGCCCAAAATCAGGATTAACGAACTGTTAAGCAAGCGATAATCGCACTAGTATGCGGACGCCGGACGGGGGAAGTGGTGGTTCGGTTGAGTTGACATTTGTGCGTTTGGACGCGTGCCGCTTGCGTGGTCGATAGATCGCGCGCCGCGGCGGCTGACAGACATGTTTTCCCTATGAGTTTCGGTCGTAAACCTCGAGTATGGTGTCAGTAGGCGGAACTTTCAATATGGCTCAGGAGCAAGCGAAACCTCAGGGCGCGCAAAAGAGGGTTCTCCTCTCTGAAGCCGAGAATCTGAGCCAGACCCGAAGTGCCGCGGGCGCAGCGCCGCGCAACGAGGGCGGCGCCCGGCCTTCGCGGCCCGCCGGCGGGCCCGCGCAGCCAGGCGGCCGACCCGGATCGCCGGCAGGCGAATATCGCGATGCGCCCTCGCCGCGTGCGCGCGTTGCCGCCAATGACGACATGCCCTCGATCGGCGGTCTTATTTACGCGCTGCAGCAGCGCCCATCCCGTTCGCCCTTCATTGTCGCGGCTGTCGCTTCGGTCGTGTGGTTCGTAGTGGGCGGCTATTTCGCATCCGCGGCATTCGCCGGCGGCGCGGCTGATGGCATGGCGCTGACGGCCGCGGCGACCATCCTCATTCCGATCGCGCTGTTCTGGTTTCTCGCCCTGCTCGTCTGGCGCGCGCAGGAGCTGCGCCTGATGGCATCCGCAATGACCGAAGTCGCGGTGCGACTGGCCGAGCCGGACAAGATGGCGGAACAGTCTGTCGCCTCGCTGGGCCAGACGATCCGGCGTCAGGTCGCGGCCATGAACGACGCGATCTCGCGCTCTCTCGGCCGGGCGGGCGAACTGGAAGCCCTCGTGCATAACGAAGTCGCGGCGCTGGAACGGTCCTACAGCGCCAACGAAATGCGCATCCGCACCCTGATTGGCGAACTTGCGTCCGAGCGCGAGGCGCTGATCAACAACAGCCAGCGCGTCACGCAAACGCTGCGCGGTGTCGGTGCGCAGGTCGTCCGGGACATGGGTCAGGCTTCCGATCAGGCCAGCCGTACGCTGGTCCACGCCGGCACCAGCATGACGAAGCAGATCTCTTCCAAGGGCGCGGAAGTCGCCGACCAGTGGAAGAAGATGCAGGACCAAGTTACCACCGCGCTGAATGAAACCGCCGAGCAGACGACCGCCGTCATTCACGACCGCGGTCAGTCGCTGGTC
>JBKJVQ010000203.1:0-10990 GCA_046717125.1 Methyloligellaceae bacterium | reverse complement strand
TTCGACGGCTTCGTATCCGAGCGAAAAGAATCCGAGGTGCACCAAGCCTGATGTCCGCTCGCGAACCTGTTTTCAACGTGCCATGGAGCGTGACGGCGACGCTGCTGCTCTGCGCGGCTTCATTCGCCTGGTTCAGCGTCAGCGATAATGTCGAGGCGTTCTACGCTCTGGCGTTCGTGCCCGCCCGGTATCTTGAGGGCGGGTCGGAGGTGTATCCGGGCGGTCAGGTCGCCCGGCTGACATCGTTCGTCACCTACGCTTTCCTGCATGGCGGCGTGACCCACATCCTGATCAACGCCGTCTGGATGCTCGCCTTTGGAAGCGCGGTCGCGCGCCGGATCGGCGACAGGCGCTTCCTTTTGTTCTTCGCAGCCTGCGCTGCTGCGGGCGCTGGGACGCACTTGGCGTTTCATTTTGGCGAAGAGGCTCCCGTCGTCGGGGCTTCGGCAGCGATTGCAGGTTTGATGGCCGCCGCATTGCGCTTCGTTTTCAGTCCACGACGCAGAGAGACGGGAGAATCGCGTGAACTCGCGCTCGCACCGCTTGCCCCGCTCGGCACGCTGATGCGCGATCCGCGCATGATCTTCGTGACAGCGATCTGGCTTGGGCTGAATTTTCTCTTCGGTACCGGGCTTGTATCCATCCCGGGGGCGGAGGGCCCGGTCGCGTGGGAAGCCCATATCGGTGGATTTTTATATGGCCTGCTGTTCTTTGCGTTCTTCGACCGACAGCAGCCCGAACCCGACGGCGCGGGCGCTACCCTTCACTAAACCTGCAGTGCGACACTTGCGCGCGCTCCATCATCCTTTCATCATATCGCCCGGTCTCAGGCTAGCGGCCTGACGCCGGGGAGGTGTGCGATGAACGTTGCGGCGATGCTGAAGGCGAAGGGGAGGGCAGTCGTCACCGCCGAGCCCGAGACGCTACTGATCGAAATCGTGCGGATGCTCCGCGAACACAGGGTCGGCAGCATCGTTTTGGTCGATGTTAAGGGGGCGATCGCCGGCATAGTTTCCGAACGGGATGTCGTGCGGAACATCGCCTCGCACGGAGCCTCGGTGCTTGAGCAGTCTGTCTCCAATTTCATGACGAAGAACGTCGTGACCTGCGGCGAATGCGACACGCTCGCAGACCTGATGGCCCAAATGACGGCTCACCGTTTCCGTCATGTGCCCGTTGTGGACCATGGCGAGCTCGTGGGGATCATCTCGATCGGCGATGTGGTGAAGATGCGCATCGCGGAAGCGGAGATGGAGACCAACGCCATGCGCGAGTACATCGCGACCGGCTAAATTTGCTTCAGGCCGCAATCCCGTGGATCAGCCGTTTGATGTCGTCGATCTCACGCTCGATCGCGGCGGCGCCGAGCGGGATGGCGTCGCAGGCGCGATGGAAATCGAACAGTCCGATGCCGGACAGGCGGGGCGAGATCGTGATGTCAGGCGGATCTCCCGCCAGGCGTGACCTAGAAATCCGGTCCTGCGTGATGTTGATCGCGTCCATCATCACGCTGGAGATGCCGGGCGCCTCGTTGCTTTGACCCAGAAGCTGACGCTGCAACAGGCGCATCGCCGCACGTCCGTTTTTTCCGGGCGGCTTAAGCGCTTCCTCATCCGCATACGGCATTGCAGTCGCCTCTTCGTCGATCGCGCCCTCCTGCGGGATAAGGCCGCCGCGCCCGAACACGTCCCAGTTCAAGCTGACCGCAATGACGATCCGGGCGCCGAGCGCACGGCAGACCGAGACTGGGATGGGATTGACCAGCGCGCCGTCGATCAGCCAGCGTCCGTTGATCTTGACCGGCCGGAACACGCCCGGCAGAGCATAGGACGCGCACAACGCCTCGACCAAACGTCCCTTATTGAGCCAGATCTCGTGACCTGTCCCAAGTTCGGTCGCGACCGCGACGAACTTGCGCGGCAGCATTTCGATCCGATGGCTGGCGAGGTGCTGATCGAGCTGTTGGAACAGGCGCTGGCCGGTGATCAGCCCGGATCCCGCAAAATTGAAATCGAGAAAGCCGAATATGCGGCGGCGCGTCAGATTGCAGGCAAAGTCTTCCAGCGCGTCGAGTTTGTCCGCCGCGTAACACCCGCCCGCGACTGCTCCGATCGATGTGCCGGCGATGATGTCGGGGACGATACCTGCCTGTTCGAGGCGCTTCAGGACGCCGATATGCGCCCATCCGCGCGCGGCTCCCGCTCCCAACGCCAACCCGATTAAAGGTCTTCCCATGACCGGCCTACTGCAAACCCTGTGCCGTGCTGAACCCGCTCCTCTGCCGCGGTTGTCCTGCCCGGCAAGGCTAGTATTTCAACGAGTTGAATGAATGTAGCGTGAAACAGTTTCCAAATTGATGCCGATACATCATCGATCGCCATAGCATGGGCATGATGTCCGGAACCGTTGCACTGAGGGTTCGGCCCGAGCGACGCTTCTGGCGTTACGCAGGCCCGGCTTTGTCGCCGTAGACCTCCGCGGGATCGAACACGCGCTGGTCCTCGACAAACCGCATGGCCAAGGCAGACGCTGTTCCGACCGGAATGGAGCGGTAGAAGCAACTCCGGTACCCCACATGGCAGGCCGCATCCCGCCCCGCCATCGCGACCGACATCAGCAGCACATCCTGGTCACAATCGGTCCGAAGCTCTACGACCCGCTGAGTGTTGCCGCTGGTTTCGCCCTTGCGCCAGAGGGCGTTGCGCGAACGGCTGAAATAATGAGCTTCACCGGTTTCTATCGTCAGCTCGAGCGCTTCCGCATTCATCCATGCAAACATGAGCACATCGCCCGACGCTGCATCGGCGGTGATGACCGGGATCAGGCCGTCCGCATCAAATCTCGGCGCGAACATTGTTCCCGTTTCGAGTTCGGATTTGGAGCCACGGGCGGCGAAGGGATTATTCGACACGATGTCCTCACCCGGACGCCGGACCTGACGCTGACAGGATCAGCCGCGCCGGTCGGTCGCCAGCATCATGAACCGCGCCTGCTGGGCCGGATCTTCCTTGAACAGGCCGGTGAACTGCGTGGTGATCGTCGCGACGTTGGGTTTCTGCACCCCGCGTAAGGTCATGCACTGGTGCACGGCCTCGATCATGACCGCGACTCCACGCGGACGAAGCGCGCGGTCGATCGTCTCGGCGATCTGAGCAGTCATTGTTTCCTGCGTCTGCAGCCGCCTTGCGAATGTATCGACGACGCGCGCAAGCTTGGAAATGCCGACGATGCGCTCCGTCGGGAAATAGGCGACATGCGCTTTGCCGACGAACGGAATCATGTGGTGCTCGCAGTGCGAATGCACCTCGATGTCGCGCAGCATGACGATATCGTCATAGCCGCCCACCTCGTCGAATGTTCGCGACAGAACTTCGTCCGCGTCCTCGTGATAGCCCTTGAAGAACTCCTCATAGGAACTCACGACCCGCTTGGGCGTGTCGATCAGCCCGTCGCGCGAAGGGTCGTCTCCGGTCCATGCGATCAGCGTGCGAACCGCCTGCTCGGCTTCCTCGCGCGTGGGCCGGCCCGCGGTGTTGCGCTGGCCTTGGGCGCGGACCTCCGCGATCTTCTTGACGACTGCGTCCATTACGCTTCCTTCCGGACCCATGCGATAGCGGCGTTAGGCACTGATTGCGCCAACGGAATATGGTGATGCGATCCTACTATGTCCTCACGGAAACTGTGAATGGGCCAGGGGCCGTATGCCGCAGCCCTTGGTGGGCCCTGTATCGAGCCGCATATATAGTGCAGCGCCCCCCGATCACAACATGCGGGGGCCGGGAAACCAACGCTCAATGACTACTGAGCTTCCTGAAGTCTATAGTCCCCGCCTGCTCGCGCTTGCCGCGTCGATTCCGCACGCGAGGCGTCTCGAAAAGGCGCAGGGGAGCGCTACGGCGCATTCGAGACTGTGCGGGAGCACGGTTTCCGTGGACGTGAACCTACAGTGTGGCCTCGTAGCGGCGTTCGGTCAGGACGTTAAGGCCTGTCTGCTGGGTCAGGCCGCCGCCTCCATTGTCGGACGTCATATCGTCGGAACGCATGTCGATGAATTTCGCACGCTCGCGCGCGCGATGCGCGCCATGCTGAAGGAGCAGGGTCCGGTCCCGTCTGGCCGGTGGAGCGAACTCGATCTGCTCGAACCCGTCAGGGACTATCGGGCGCGGCACGCTTCGACGCTGCTCGTGTTCGACGCTCTGGACCAGGCCATCGCGGCGGCGGAAGCGAAATTCGAAGGCGATGCCGAATGCGTAAAGACGTGCAGACGATTGTGAAGGCTTTCGACTTTGCGGCCCGGAAACATGCGGGCCAGAAGCGCAAAGGCTCCGGCGGCCAACCTTACGTCAATCACCTGGCGGAAGTGGCGCATCTGATTGCGCAGGCGACCGCCGGCGATGACGGCGAGCTGATCGCCGCCGCGCTGTTGCATGATGTGGTCGAAGATCAGGATGTGACGATCGAGGAATTGTCGTCGGAGTTCGGGCCGGACGTGGCCAGCCTGGTCCGCGAGGTGACCGACGACAAATCCATACCGGCGGCGGAGCGCAAACGGCGACAGGTCGAATCGACCCCGCACAAGAGCGATCGCGCGAAACTCCTGAAAATCGCCGACAAGCTGTCCAATCTGAGATCGCTCCGCGATGATCCGCCTGCGGACTGGCCGCTCGAACGATTGCGCGATTACGTCGCCTGGGCGCGACAGGTTGTCGACGGTGCTCGGGGCGTGAGCCCGCCGCTCGAACAGGCGTTCGACGAAGCCGCGCGCGATTTCGAGGCGTCTCTCAGGAAATGACAGCGTCGCAGAAGATTGTGCGGGCGGCGATGCTCGCTCCGATCGCGTTTTACCGGGTCGCGATTTCGCCGCTGCTCGGAACCAACTGCCGGCACCTGCCGACCTGTTCGGATTACGCGCGTGAGGCCATCGAGAAAAACGGCGCATGGAAAGGCGGCTGGCTGACGCTTGCCCGCATGTGCCGGTGCCATCCGCTCGGCTCGTCGGGCTTCGATCCGGTCCCCGATCTCAGCGAGGCGCGGCATCCCCTGACGCCGTGGCGATACGGACGCTGGCGCGGCCCGGCAGCGTGATCGCGCTTTCGTCTCGTTTTTCTATGCGTGTCAGTCGCCGCATCGGCTGGGTCCGCACTCAGCCAGCCGCCCGGCCGCCCGGCCGACTTACTCGGTCGGCAGCCCTGCGAGCCGCGCATCCGCATCCTTGGCGCCGAGTTCCCTTGCGCGCTCATACCAGCGCCGCGCCTGAGAGACATCGGACTGCACGCCGTGTGCCTGCAATGCGTCCAGCGCCGCAGGATCGAACGTTGCGGCGGCCGCCATCGCGCCTGCCGCGCTGCCTGCCTCCGCCGCACGGATATAGTAGGCCCGTGCTCCGGAGATATAGCCGACATCGATCATCTTCTGCCCGTGTTCCATCAGTCCCGCGATCCGCGACACGTAGTCGGGACTGAGAACCGGAGCCGGTTCGACGTGTAGCGGCAAGCTCGTCTCGGCGAGCACCTCGCCGGCTTCCGAACACAGTTCGACCTTGACCACCGCGTCGCCGGCGGCGTCGGCGGGAAGGTTGAGCTTCAGTCCGGTGAGATCGTCCACCGTAAGCGTCCATCCGTCTGCTGACTTTTGGCCCGCGGAAAGCGTCGCGTTCCGGGGCAGGTCTTTGACCAGGACACGGCTCCCAAGACCGTCGGGGATGGACGGCTCTACCGCGACGGCGAGTTCGGCCTGCATTGCCGCATGCGCGCCCTCGATGGGCTTAACCACGATCTGCAGCGGGGCAGGGGCCGCGCGCGCCTCGCTCACGCCGGCGGTCTTCTCCTGAATGCTCGACTTGCTTGCCGGATCAGACAGCGCGGAAACGGCCGCCTCCATCCGCCCCTGCATCTTCGGAGGCAGGGATTCGCGCGGCTGCGATTCGGGCGGCTGCGCTGCGGCCTCCGGCGCCGGCGGCTCTGCGGCGGCCGGTTCTTCCGCGATCGGCGCATTCGCAACAGGCTGTTCCACAACCGGCGCATTCGCGGGCGCACCGGCGGCTGGCTGGTCCGCGCCCGGCGCGTCCGGCGCAGGCGCATCCGCGGCAGGCGCTTCAGCGACCTTGGTTTCGGCGGCGGGCGCTTCTTCAAACTGTCCTGCGAACGGAATGGGAAGGCTCCCGTTCCACATCATGAAGCCGGCGAGGGCGGAAGGCGTGCCGCACGCGACGATCAGCGCGAGCAGAATCCATGCGCTGGTCCGCGCGCGGGACCCCGTTTCTTCTCGCGGGACGGTAGGGAATCTCCGGCCATGGGCGGCCGGGTGCATCGGCGAAAGATCCTCCTCGATCACGCTGATTTCCGGTTCCAAGCCGTCGTCAGGCGACTCCGGCGCGAACCGGCGTGCCATGTCGGAAGCCGCGGTTCCTGTTGCGCCTTCCAGCTGCTCCCTCAATCCCGCTTCACGCAGGCGCCCATTCAGGCTTTTCGAGGATGTGATGAAATCGGATGGCCTCAATGCGCTCCGCGCCATGTGCTCCTCCCCGGATCCCCCATTCATACTCTGCGATGGGACGCGTTCCATGAGACTTCGCCTCTTCTAGTTGGCGGGTTGCTGCTGCTTGCTCCATGCGAGATAGGCCTTGAACAGAGCCTCCTGCTCGGATCCCGATTTCGGCTCGCCGTTCTGGGCTGTCACCTGCTCGCCGCGCTCGACAAGAAACTTCTGGAAGTCGTCGCGCTGCGCCGATGCCACTTGCGGATCGGCCTGATCGATCCATTTCTGGGCGGCCGAGAACCGGGTCCAGTTTTCCAGCGTCGCGGCGAAGTTCACCTCGCGCCATTTGGGATGGCGGGGCGCCTTGTGCAGTTGCTCGAACTTCTCAAAGAAGGCGTCGACAAACCGCGTCATGCGCTTGGCCCGCGCATTGCCTTCGGGCCAGTTGAATACTGCAAGCACGGCGCAAACCGCGATCGTGTCGATCGTTTCATCCTCGGCGATGAGGTCGGGATATTCGGCGTGCGTCAGAGTGGCCGGGTAATATTCGGCCTCCATGTCGGTGCGGTAGGGCATGCTGAGGAGCTTGAGCCCGTCTGACTGTTTCACATGGGTGAAGGCGGGGGAGGGCTTTCCGCCGATCAGAATCGTGGCCGCGATCTCGCCGGACTTGACCATGGCGATCGCGTCATTTTGATCGATATTGACCTCCTCGACGCTCATGCCGAAATGGCTGAAAACGAGCTGGGCGGTGATTTCGGTGCCGCTGCCGGCTTCGCCGAAATTCACTTTCTTCCCGCGCAGTTCCTCGAAGCTTTTCACGTCGCTGCGGGCAAGAATGTGCATCTCTTCGTTGAACAGTTTCGCGACGTAGGCGATCTGCCCCTTGATGTTGCCGAGCTCGCCCGTCTTGGCGAGATGGTTCATGACATTCGCCTGGATGATGCCCATGTCGACACCGCGCAACCACAGGATGTCGCGCACGTTTTGGGCGCCGCCTTTGCCCGCGATCGGCAGGACGCGCATGTTGTCGCCGTCGTCCAGCACGGCCGACAGATCGTAGGCGTAACCGAGCGACTGGCCGTCGCGGTTGCCCGAAAGCACCGTCACGGCGCTTTCGTTGAGTTGGGCCTTGCCGATATCGCGCAATGAGGCTTCGGGATTGGCAGGAGCCGGGGCCGGTGGAGACCATTGCTTGCGCCGCGAGCGCGAGGACCGCTTGCGCGTCTGTTGTTCGGCTGCGGGCTGATCGGCTTCCGCCGCGTTCTCTGTTTGGGCGAAAACGGGCGCGGAAGCGCCGAACAGAAACGCAATGCACCAGACGAGCGCGATCGCGAGGGCAGGACGCATAACAATCCCTCCACGGCGCGTCGGCGCCGTTATGTACCGACAGAACAAACGCAGCCACCATCCCCGAACCGTCCGCTCCATGGCTGGTCTGGCCATGATTTGCCGGCGGCCTTTAGACCGGAAGGGTCATGTGGCGTAACGAGTGAACCGTGCTCGCCAATCCACTGTCAAGCGAAACGTCCTGAGGCCGCAGTATTACCGATTTTCCGCCACAAATTCGTCTGGAGTCTTCAGGAGGCCAAAAACGGCACGCAATATCTGTGATATATTTAGCGAAATTTCGATTTAACCAACGGATTCAGTGTGATTCTATTCAGTGTTCATTTTTTGCCCGAGGCTGACCGGCTAAGTTCACGATAACCTCGGAAACCGGCGTTGACAGTTTTCACGGATCGGGCGAGAACGCGGCCACTTACCTGCTTGGTATGCAGCGAGTGAGGCCCCGATGATAATGCTGACGTTTCCCGACGGCGCCCAGCGCGCGTTCGAGCCCGGTATCACTGGAGCCGGCGTCGCCGAAGCAATCTCCAAATCCCTCGCGAAAAAAGCCGTGGCGGTCACGCTCGACGGCGAACTGCGCGATCTCAATCGGAAGATTGAGTGCGACGGCAGGATTACAATTGTCACGCGCGACGACCCGGCGGCGCTCGAACTGATCCGGCACGACGCCGCCCATGTGATGGCGGAGGCGGTCCAGTCGCTTTGGCCGGACACGCAAGTGACGATCGGGCCGATTATCGAGAACGGCTTCTACTACGACTTCGCGCGCGAGGAGCCCTTCAAGCCTGAGGACCTCGACGCGATCGACGCGAAAATGCGTGAGATCGTCAAGCGCGACGCTCCGTTTACGCGCGAAGTCTGGTCGCGTGAGGAAGCGAAGCGCTTCTTTGCGGAGAAGGGCGAAGGCTTCAAGGTCGAGCTGATCGATACGATTCCCGAAGACCAGGACCTGACCATATACCGGCAGGGCGAATGGCTCGATCTCTGCCGTGGTCCGCATATGGACAGGACCGGCCGGCTCGGCCAGGCCTTCAAGCTGCAGAAGATTGCGGGCGCATATTGGCGCGGCGATTCAAATCGCCCGATGCTCCAGCGCATCTACGGAACGGCGTTCGCATCCCAGGCCGAACTCGACGCTTGGCTGCATCAGATCGAGGAAGCCGAGAAGCGCGATCACCGGCGGCTCGGGCGCGAGATGGATTTGTTTCATTTCCAGGAGGAAGCGCCGGGTTCTGTCTTCTGGCATGCGAAGGGCTGGGCGCTGTTCCAATCGCTCATCGCCTATATGCGCCGTCGCCAGAAGGCGTGGGGCTATGATGAGGTGAACTCGCCCGACATGATGGAGCGGACGCTCTGGGAGCAATCCGGCCACTGGGAGAAATTCGCCGAGCACATGTTCATCACCGAGACGCCGGACGAGCGCGTGTTCTGCTGCAAACCGATGAACTGTCCCGGCCATGTGCAGATCTACAAGCACGGGCTGAAAAGCTATCGCGACCTGCCGCTGAAAATTGCCGAATTCGGCAAGGTCCATCGCTACGAGCCGTCAGGCGCGCTGCACGGACTGCTCCGTGTACGTCATTTCACGCAGGACGATGCGCACATCTTCTGCGCGCCCGATCAGATCACGGATGTCTGCATCGACCTGCACCGGCAGATGCTGGAGATCTATCGCGATTTCGGTTTCGAGAACGTGGTCGTGAAATTCTCCGACCGGCCCGCGAAGCGTGTCGGCGCGGACGAGGTCTGGGACAAATCCGAGGCCGCGCTGAAGGCCGCCGTCGAGGCCGCCGGCATGGCCTACGAGCTGAATAGCGGCGAGGGCGCGTTCTACGGCCCCAAACTCGAATATGTGCTGCGCGACGCGATCGGGCGCGACTGGCAGTGCGGCACGATGCAGGTCGACCTGAACATGCCTGGGCGGCTCGGCGCGTTCTATATCAATGCCGCGGGCGACAAGGATGTACCGGTCATGATTCACCGCGCCATGTTCGGCTCGCTTGAGCGGTTCACGGGTGTGCTCATCGAGCATCATGGCGGCCATTTGCCGCTCTGGCTCGCGCCTGTGCAGACGGTGGTCGCAACGATCGTGTCGGACGCCGATGATTATGCGCGAGAGGTGCTGGCGAAGCTGGTGGCAGCCGGGCTGCGGGCGGAGGCCGATCTCCGCAATGAGAAGATCAACTACAAAGTCCGCGAGCATTCGTTGGCCAAAGTGCCGGTGATGCTGGTTGTGGGTAAGCGGGAAGCCGAAGAGCGGACGGTATCCATCCGTCGGCTCGGCCAGCGCGACCAGACGTCACTGACACTCGACGAAGCCGTCCGTATACTGACGGAAGAATCTCTGCCACCGGATTTGCAAGGCGCGGAGGGCAGCGACCTGGCGGCGTAGGTGCGGAAAGAGCCGCCAGCCGCTACTTCATCACCACTTCGACCTGCTGCGCAGCGCCGCTCTCGACCTTGAAGTCGCGCGTATAGCTCATATCCGCGTGCTGGGCGGTGACGGTGTATGCACCGGCGGCCAGAATGTGGGAGGGCAGGGCGCCTGCGCTTTCCTTGATCACGTCGCCTCCGCTCGACGTCACCTTCCAGCGTGTGTCGGCGAGCGCCTCGCCGCCCGGCGCCGCCACGAGCTTGAACGACACTTGCGCGGCGGCATGGTTGATCGTGGCCTCGCTGAGCTTGCCCGGCTCGATCGTCACGTCCGCGCGCACGATCGCATTGGCGTCGCCGAACGTGCTGACGATGTGATAGACGCCCGAATTCAGACGCAGGACGACGCCCGGTTTGGCGTTTTCAAGCAGCCGTTTGCGGTTGCCGAACTGGTCCGTTTCGTCGACGAAGATGTCGTAGCGGACGCTTTCCGGACCGATCTGGCTTCCGTTCGCCAGCACAGCGCTGAGCTTGAGGCCGCCGGTATTGAGAACGAAACTTTCCGACAGCTTCTTCCCCGCCTCGACCTTGATCCGCTTCGTCAGATTTGACAGTCCATAGGCGGCATTGACGAGATATTCGCCGGGCGGGAGCGATGCCGTTGGCGCTGCATCGCGATGCGTCGAGATCAGCCGGTAGCCGCCGTCGGCCGCTTGCTTTGGATGGAATATCCGCCAGACGATCCCGGATTCGATTTTGGGACCCGCCTCCGTCACGAGCGCCGACAATG
>JBKJVQ010000202.1:0-4203 GCA_046717125.1 Methyloligellaceae bacterium | reverse complement strand
GGGTTGGGGCGGCCGTAGCCGCCCCAAGAGTGTAACGCAAAACGAGCTGGATGGCGCATCGGATGCATATCCAGAACGCGCAGTATATGCCCTTTTGCTTAACACATAGATAATGGCCTCCGCGCCGCTACGCTGACCAAGGCCGAGCGGGCGCTGTTCACCAAGCGCCGGAAAGAAGCCTACCAGGCTTTGTATCCGGAAACTAAGCACGGAAGTCCCGGCGTAAGTCGCCAAGTTAGCGACACACGTCAGCGCACGGATGACGACCGGTTCACCGCCGATACGGCAGCCAAGACAGGGCAGTCCGAACGGGGCGTTCAACGTGATGCCGAGCGCGGCGATTCCATTGTCGACGCGTCTGTAAACAGTCCAAACTTAGCTGCCGACCGCCGTCCGAAATTCGTCGCGATAGGCGCAGAGCAGCCGGCGCTCGTTCTCAAAAAACTGCTCGCGCAGAAGGGCGCTTTCTGACGTTGCCCTAGAGGCGGTGATCCTGCCCCGGCAAAGATTATCACCCAGCTCTCGCAGCCGCGTCGCGATTACGTCCTGGCGCGCGAAAAGACTGCTACTCGCCCCGTTCTCAGCCATGATTTGCCTCGTGCCGATCTGTTTGCCCACACGCGGCGACTCACTTCTGCCAGCGTCACTGTAGCCCGGCGGTCAAGCATCACGGCACGACAAAAGGCAGGGTGCGGATCAAAGGGTCACGAATTTCAACCGTATGTGGCCACAAAGCTGCACATGCGCAGGTTTCTGCGAGCCGAAAAGGTGTGCGTTCCACTGCTTTGTGATAATATCCGCTTGCATCTTTCGCAGGGAGCAAGCGCATGGCCGTCGTCGTTCCGAAAGTCGATTTTTCGCCGTTGGGCGAGCTCGGCAAAGTCTATCAGGACGCCAAGCTGCAAAGCGGCCGTCAGCGGCTGCTCTCGGAACTCGGCAAGGGCGACGACTTCAATGCGCTCAGCCGTGGGTTGATGGGTATCGGCGACCTGGAGGGCGGCGCGAAAGTCGCGGCGCTCGCGGCGGCCCAGCGGAAGGCGAACGAGCCGACATCTCGAATGCAGGAACTCGCTTCCGCCGGCATTCAGCCTGGCTCGCAAGAGTATCGGGACGCCATCCTGTCCTCGGGACGAGGAACCGTCGTGAACGTCGATCGAGCGGGCGAGACGGCGTTCGCAAAATCCATGGGCGAGGAAGCGGGTAAGCGCTGGAACGGCTACATCGCGGAAGGCGACAAGGCTGCGCGCGCGTTGGTCGATGTCGGCAACATGCGGGGCATCTCGCAGCGGCTCGGATCGCAGGGCGCGGGCGCGTGGGTGAAAGAAGCGGTTGGTCCGTACGCGGAAGCCATGGGCGTCGACATCGCCGGCTTGGACGATATCCAAGCCTTTTCATCGATCGTCGAACGCCTTGCGCCCCAGCAGCGCGTCGCCGGGTCAGGTGCTACGTCGGATATCGAATACAAAGGCTTTCTGCGCAGCCTGCCCGCCCTGTCACAGAACCCCCAAGCCCGTGAAGCCATCCTCGATACCGTCGAGGCGTCGCAGAGATACAGACCCATGTTCCGGCGCAGGCAACGAACCTATGAACTCAGGCCCTGAGCAAGGCAAGTCCTGCGTTTCCAGAGCATGATGGTCCGCGTGTCCTCAATTCACGCGCGCAACCTCGACGAGATTGTCCGAGAAGGTTGGGGCGTTGCCGAGCCCGCAATGGGCGTCGGAGGAGATCGAATTGACCGATCCGTCGGAGCGGTTGAGCGAACGCCAATAGCCGAGCGTTGCGACGACCACACCCTGGCGTACGTCGTCGGTTACACGCGCGTACCCCTCGAAATCGCCGCGCCCATTAAAAACGCGCACCGGGTCGCCCTCGCGGATCGCTCGCGTCGCGGCGTCCTCGGGGCTGATCAGCACGAACTGCTCGCCCTGGCCTTTGATCTTGTGCGGCTCGTTGGCGTAGCAGGAGTTCAGGAAGCCGTGGCTTTTCGGCGAGATGATGTTGAGCGGGTAGAGGCCCGAGAGTTCGGGGTTGGTCGCGGCGCTCTCGCGCGGCGGCGTGTAGCCCGGCAGGGAATCGACCGGCTCGCCCGACTGCATGCCCTCGTACATCTGACGAAAGGGCGGCGCGACGAAATTGGTCGCCCCATCGAGCTTGAACTCGACCTTGCCGGAGGCGGTCGGGAAATTGCCGTCGGCATGCGGCAGCCGGTCGTCCGGAGTTCCGACCGCAAGGTGGAAATAGCCCTCCCGCTCGAAATGATCCATGCCGACGCCGCCCATCTGGGCTGCGTCCCAATCGACGAAATGCTCGATCTGTTCGCGGTCTGACATTTTCAGGCGCGCATCGTCGAAGCCAAAGGTCGCCGCCAGCCGCCGGAAGAGTTCGGAGTTGGAGACGGCCTCCCCGCGCGGCTCGATCGCCTTTTGGTTCAGCGTGTAATAGAAATGGCCCCACGAAAACATCATGTCGTCGTGCTCGCCCGCCATGGTCGCCGGCAGGATGAGATCGGCATATTTCGCGGTATCGGTGACAAAATGCTCGGCGACGACCGTGAACAGGTCCTCGCGCTTCAGCCCCGCGACGATCTTGTTGGTCTCGGGCGCCTGGCTGACCGGATTGGTGTTGTAGCAGAAGAACGACATGATCGGCGGGTCGAGCTCCATCTCGCCCGTCAGTGCACGTCCCAATCTTAGGTTGTTGACGACGCGCGTGCCGGGCGCAATCCAGTCCGGGCGGCAGACGCGGTCCCAATGCACCGGGAATTCCCACAGCGGCATCTGCAGCAGGCCGCCGCCGACATGCTTCCATGAGCCGGCCAGCGCGGGGATCGCGCAGACGGCGCGGATGGTCTGACCGCCGCCGGCGGAGCGTTCGAGCGCGACGCCCATGCGGATGACTGAGGGCTGGGTCGTCGCAAACTCGACCGCGAGGCGGATGATGTCCGTCGCGGGGACGCCCGTGATCGTCTCGACATAGTCGGGCGTGAAGTCGGCGGCGCGGTCTCTCAGCTCGGGATAGCCGACCGTATGCGCATCGACCCAGTCCTGGTCGACCAGTCCGCCCGTGGCCAGCGCATTGATGATGCCCATGGCGAGCGCGCCGTCCGTGCCGGGCTTCGGCATCAGATGCCAGTCGGCGGCTTTGGCGGTGCGCGAGCGGTAGCTGTCGATGACGACAATCTTGGCGCCGCGCTTCTGCGCTTCGAGGATGAAGGGCCAGTGATGCAGATTGGTCGAGATCGAATTGCAGGCCCAGATCACGATGTATTTTGAATGGACAAAGCTCTCCGGATCAACGCCGCCCGTGGGTCCGACCGTCAGCAGCCAGGCGGTCGATGAGCCGGAGGCGCAAAAGGTCTTCTCGTTCACGGTCGCGCCGAGCCGGTTGAAGAAGGCGTCGCCGGCGGTCAGCCCCTGCACGAGGCCTTCATTGCCGAGATAGGAATAGGGCATGATCGCCTGCGCGCCATGCGTCTCGATGATGCCAGACCAGCGCGATTTCATCTCCGCCAGCGCCTTGTCCCACGTGACGCGCGCATATTGCCCCGAGCCCTTGGGCCCAGTCCGCCGCATCGGGTAGATCAAGCGGTCCGGGTAGTAGTGGTGGTCGTGATAGTCCTTCAGCTTCACGCACAGCACGCCGCGCGTCATCGGGTGGTCCTTGTTGCCGCGCACATCGACCAGCCTGCCGTCCCGGACCTCGTAGATCATGGCGCAGGTGTCCGGGCAGTCATGCGGGCAGCCGCCGAAGAATTCTTCCGATTTCAAATGCTCGTTCATGCCAGCCGCTCCCCGGTGCTTAGTCGCAACGCCGTAATGCGCGCAGTCTGGCGACAAAACCGCGTCGCGGCTACACCTCGATGACGCGCCATGATGCATGTCGGGGCGGAATTAAGATCGCAACGCGATGCGAGGGGGGCAGATTGACCGACTTAGACGGGACGCAGCCGCTTTATCTCGACGATCTTTCGGTGGGGCAAAAGTTCGAGAGCGAAACGCACACGCTCGATGCCCCTCAGATCAAATCCTTCGCCGGGCAATTCGATCCCCAGCCCTTTCATCTCGACGAGGCCGCGGCTGAAGCCAGCTTCTTCAAGGGATTGGCGGCCAGCGGCTGGCACACAGCGTGCCTCACCATGAAGCTGATCGTCGGCAGCATCCCGATCGCAGGCGGTCTGGTCGGCGCGGGCGGTGAGATCTCGTG
>JBKJVQ010000201.1:0-14321 GCA_046717125.1 Methyloligellaceae bacterium | reverse complement strand
TCCGACAACGCCCCTTGCGCCAATGCGGCCGGGCCGTCCATGAAAACCGCGCCGGCGATTGCGGCGGTCAGGACCAGCGCGTAGGTCTTCATGGCGTCCCTCCGGCCTTGGCGTCGGCCGACTTCTTCTCGGCGCGCTTGCGGATATGCACCTTCACCGCGCCGCGGAAGAATAGCTTCCGGTCGGACGACATCATCTCCATCGTCGCGGCGGACACGGTCGCGTCGACGAGATCGAATTCGACCGGCGTGTCGCTTTTCAGGGCCTGACTCTTCATGTCGATCAAGGCCCGGCTGAGGCGGCCCGACATGCCGTTGCTGGTCGAGATTTGGATATCGCCCTCGATCGTGAGCTTCTCGGCCTTGCGGTCGAACACGCCGCCTTTGGCGGCCAGCTTCGACCAGCCCTTTTCCTTGTTATTCATCTCGGCCCGGATCGCGTTCAGCTTAATCAGGTCGGGCGAAGACACGCTCTGCTCGGCATAGTCGGCCCGAATGACGTAGGCTCCGTTCTTCTTGTCGAACCCTTGGAGTTTTGGGTTCACCATTTTCAGCGACTCGCGCGACACTTCGATCCGGTCGACGCTCGCCTCCATGTCCCCGATCGACAGCGAGAACTTGCCGGTGACGAGATAAAGTCCGAGCGCCAGCACGGCGCATGCGGGCAGGCCGCCTCTAAGCAGCCGCACCATGCGCGAGTGCCGTTCGGCGGCGCGAAAGGCGTGCTCCTGCGCGCTGTCGGACCGCGCGCCAAACCCGCGTCCGGCCTCCCTGTCCGTCATGGTGGCGACGCTCATGGCGTTCGTCCGGCCCCGTTCCTTGTTTTCGCAATCTAGCGCGGCTATTGGCCGAAATCTTGCTCACATTGAGACGGCCGCCGCCCGAGCCCGTCAGTGCGCAAAAATGTCGATGTCGTTCCAGCCGGCAAGGTCGAGACGGGCGCGGTCGGGAAGGAACCGGAAGCACGAATCCGCCAGTTCCGTGCGTCCTTCCCGGGCGAGGAGCGCGTCGAGCTTTTCCTTCAGCGCATGGAGATGCAGCACATCTGACGCCGCATAGGAAAGCTGCTCCGGCGTCAAATCGCCCGCGCCCCAATCGGTCAGTTGCTGCTGCTTGGAGATTTCGATCCCGAGCAGATCGCGGCACAGATCCTTCAGCCCATGCCGGTCGGCGAATGTGCGGGTGAGTTTCGAAGCGATTTTGGTGCAATAGACGGGCCCCGGCATGACCCCAAGCCGGCGATGCAGCATCGCAAGGTCAAAACGGGCGTAATGGAAAATCTTCAGGACACCGGGATCGGCCAACAACCGGGTCAGATTCGGCGCAGGCCGTGTCCGGTCCCTGATGCTGACAAGATGGGCGTGCCCGTCGCCTGCCGAAAGCTGGACGAGGCACAGCCTGTCGCGTTCGAGGTTGAGGCCGAGCGTTTCGGTATCGACCGCAACCGACGACCCGAAGCCGATGTCGCCCGGCAGATCGTCGTCATGCTGTTCGATCGTCATGCGTGGTCTGCGCCCCCCCCCGTCAGGTTCGGTCGTCGGGAGCGCTGGTGCCAGGAGAGGCGTCGCGCTTCCAGCCTAATCATCTGAAACTGCGATATATTTTCTGATATGGTGTCCAGAATACCAACAGAAATACCAACAAATTAAATTACGTCTCGTGTTTCCCGCAGGCATGCCCGCATCATACCAATGCGATGGCGCGTTCGCACATGTTTCTCAGTTCGGACATCCCGCCAGCTTCGCCTTCTATTCGCTGACAGATATCAGCGTGCCCTCAACTGCTTCGCTAGCCTTTGAAATCAAGTCCAGCGTCCCGGCCGGCACCGTTTCATCCCATGCGAATTCTCGGCGAAACATGAAGGGCGGAATGCCTCGTTCGGCCAAGTTGCTTGCCCCGCCATCGACGGCAACGAGGATGGGTCACGTCACCGCGGAGCTCTCTCAAATGTTAAGCGATTTGGCTTCTCGATCTATCGCTTCGGATTCGGTCTACGGGGTATCAGCCGGGCGATGCAGAAGACAGACTATCGCGATCTGGAGGAGACGCCCCATGAGGTCGCGGCCGCGCTGACCATGACCGCCCACGACGGTGCGTCTCGACGCTGCTGAAGAATAGTCTATCCTACTGTCCCTTGACTCCCTTAGAATTTCGGCCGCCCGAACACCGGAGGCACGCTTGTGACGTGGGCCAGGTATGCTGGCTATGGTGCGGGAAGCGACAGCCGGTTGGGTCATTGAGCAACTGCAGCACGTCGAGAGCCGTGATCGGGCGGCTACCAAGGCGCCGGTACATGCCGAGTGGCGTGTCGTCGCACGGAAATCCTGAGCGTGCCTCACGCGATCAGCAAGGATGAGTCTTCAGTATGGATGACGATGACGCCAATCGCGAGCTCTATACGCGATTACTTCGCAAGCATGGGGCGACGCCTGCCGCCGTGAACTGGCGCACAAGCCAAAATCAGCATCTGAGATTTGCCATACTCGTGGGCGTCGGCGTCGAGTATACAAGCAGCGTACTCGACATCGGTTGCGGCACCGGGGATCTGCTTGAACACCTCACGCGTGAATGCAATTTTTCCGGCCAGTATGCCGGTGTAGACATCACAACCGCGATGATCGAGGCGAGCCGCACCCGGTTTCCCGGTGTACGCTTCGAGAATATCCACCTCCTTCAGACAGACAAGCAAATCGACGATCTCGTTGCTGACTTCGTAATGGCGAGCGGCATTTTTTACCATCGTCGGACAAAACCGTTCGAGTACATGTGCAACGTTGTTAGCCGTATGTACGCGCTCTGTCGCAAGGGCGTTGCCTTCAACTCACTGAGTTCTTGGGCAGATCAGCCAGCTGATGGGAAGGAGTTCCGCGCCGATCCAATCGCGACCCTGGAATTTTGCCGTAGCCTGACGGCGTTTGTGGCGCTGCGGCACGACTATCATCCAGGAGATTTCACGATTTATCTCAGGCGGCCGGCGCCAGCATCCGATTGACGGAACGTACGATGCGCGTGTCAATCATGCAGCCCGCGTTTCTGCCCTGGCTCGGTTTTTTTGACCGGCTCTTGACCAGCGACCTGCTGATCGTGCTCGATCACGTTCAAATCGACATGAACAGCAAAACCAAGTTCGTCAATCGAAACCGCATTCGCACTGCGACCGGGTGGATTTGGCTGACGGTGCCGCTATTGACGAAGGGCTTGAGCGACCTTGCAATCAATAAGCTTCGCATCCTCGAAGATTCACCCTGGCGCAAAAAAATGTGGCGAGCGATCGAAGCGAGCTATAGCCAGTCGCCGTTTTTCGCCACCTATGCGGAGACGGTTTCTGCGGCGCTGGATCAGCCGATCGACAACATCGCCAATCTCGATCGGGTACTGACTGACGCTCTTCTCGCGAGAATGGAAATCGAACTGCCCGTAATGTACAGCAGCGCCATGCCGATCGGCGGCGTGAAAGACGATCTACTCATATCGCTTTGCAGCGACGTCGGGGCAACCAGCTACATTTCAGGGCCGTTCGGCCGAGACTACATCGATCGAACGAAATTCGAGGATGCTGGCATCGGGCTCATGTTTCATGACTATGAGCACCCGCGCTACGAGCAGGCCTTCCCAGGGTTTGAGCCGTACATGTCCATGATCGACCTTCTCTTCAACCATGGTCCAAAATCAAAAGATATTCTCGTTACGGGCCGAACGCTGTCACCCAAATGAAAATCCTTGTCACGGCGGCGCATCCCGATGACGAAGCGCTCGGCTGCGGCGGCGTCATCGCGGCGCATGCCGCGCGGGGAGATCAGGTCGATATCCTGTTCGTCGCCGATGGCGAGACGGCGCGATCCGATTCCAGCGCCGATCGCATCGCGCGCCGCCGTGACGACGCAAGGCACGCCGCTGGGGCCCTCGGAGCGAACGCTCCACGCTTTCTCGATTTTCCCGACAACCGCCTCGATACAATTCCGCTGCTCAATATCATCAAGGCCATGGAGCAGGTGTTGTCAGGCGTGCAACCGGAGCTGGTCTATACCCACCATGCCGGAGACCTGAACGTTGACCATGAAGTCGTGAGCCGCGCGACGCTCACCCTCTACCGTCCGCTTCCAGGTTCGAGCATCCGCGCCATCAGGGGCTATGAGGTTCTCTCCAGCTCGCACTGGACCGATCCCTCGAAAGCGTTCAATCCCGTGCATTTCGTCGACATCGGCCGCTTCCTTCCCGCCAAGCTCGCAGCGCTCGATTGCTATGGCGACGAGATACGCGCGTTCCCGCATGCACGCTCGCGAGAGGCGGTTGTCGCCTTGGCGCAGTTTCGCGGCGCGGCGATGGGTCTGGAAGCGGCTGAGGCCTTTACGGTGCTGCGGCAGATCGAGACTGCCGACTAATCCGGAATCGGATCAGGCGCCATTGATGCGTCTGATCTCCGGCCGGGAATCGAGAAAATCACGAATGTCTTGGGACTTGAAGTCGGGTTTTTGTACGTACAGAGCCCCATATACAGCTTCGACCATCGCGAAATCGGCCGCGGTATCTACCGTCCATCGGCGCTGGCTCTCGTCGATGGCCTGGGTCACGTGACCGATGCGATAGGTTTGTGGCTGGTCATAAACAAGCTGCGTCACGTGCTCCCTCTGCACAGTTGTGGAATGCGCCGCAAGCTCCTCGAGCAGCGAAACCGTCATAACTTCGACGTCCAGCCCTTGCGGAAATGTCCGCCGCATTGCATTGCTCGTGAACGCATCGCCGGCGTGAAGATGCTGGTCGACGCATGCATCGATCACGCTCCAATCCGTAAGGGGGCAGTCGGCGGTCAGCCTGACAATATGTTTCGCTTGCCGTCCGAATTCGCGTGTTGCGCCGACATACCGATCCAACGCATCGTCGAGGGAGCCGCGATGTACGCCAACTCCAAGCGCCCTGCAGTGCCGAGAAACTACATCGTCGTCGCTTCGGCCGCTGGTAGCGACGATCAGTCGGTCGAGCTTTTGCGCGCGGAGAATGCGCTCGATCTGGCGCCCGATCATCGGCTCGCCGAGCAGCGGGCGCATGACCTTGCCGGGAAGGCGCGACGACGACATGCGTGCCTGCAGGATGGCGAGAACAGTCATGTCCGGCGGTACCTGTCTTGCCTCGTTTTTTTGCCCAACCTCGCTGTCAATTTTCTATCCTTATCGGTGCCGGGAGCCCAGGCGATACGCTATGGACACCGCAACGGCGAAGCGTCAACGGCCCTCCGGAACGCGCAACAATGACCTCTGCCGAATTCATTCATATCGCAGGCAAGCGCGTGGGCGCGAGCGAACCCTGTTATGTGATTGCGGAGATAGGCATTAATCACAATGGTGATCGGGAGCTAGGCGCCAAAACGATCGCGGCGGCCGCCGCCGCTGGCGTCGATGCCGTCAAGTTTCAGAACTATCGGACGGACGACTTTGTCTCCGACCGTTCGCTCACGCACCGCTATCGAACGAACGGGGTCGAAATCGAGGAACCCCAATACGACCTGTTCAAACGGTGCGAGCTGTCGCCCGATGATCTTAGAGTTTATCGCGATGCTGCGCACAAAGCAGGCGTTGATTTCATCAGTACGCCGACCAGTGTCGAAGGGGTGGCGGACCTCGTTGCCATAGGTGCAGCGGCTATCAAGAACGGCTCGGACTATCTTGGCCATTTGCCTTTGATTGCCGCCATGGCGGCATCCGACTTGCCGACCATCCTCTCGATCGGCATGGCTGTCGAGAGCGAGATCGAGGCGGCCGTGGCTGGCTTCCGCGACAGTGGAGGACGATATCTCGCGCTCCTTCACTGCGTGTCGATTTACCCCGCGCCGCTTGCGGAGTTGAACTTGAGGAAGATTACGACGCTGGCCGAACGCTTTGATTGCCCGGTCGGCTACAGCGACCATGCCGTGGGAACTTTTGCGGCGTCGATTGCGGTCGGCCTCGGCGCGTCGATTGTTGAAAAGCACTTCACGCTGGATCGCAGCCTACCCGGGCCTGATCACGCGATGTCGAGCGATGCACGCGAAATGACCGATCTCGTCAGGACGATCCGAGACTTGGAGGCGGCGCTCGGGGCCGGCGCGCTGACTCCTTCCATCGGTGAAACCGCGACTCGATTGCAATATCGCCTCTCTTGCGTCGCCGCCCATGATCTTCACCCCGGGGAGATTATCGCCGAGCATGACGTCGCATTTCGGCGGCCGGGCAACGGATTGGCTCCGGCAAAAATCTCAATAATCGTAGGCAAACGGCTAAAATCTGCCGCTGCGCGCGGTCACGTGTTCCAGCCTTCGGACTTTCATTGACCAAAATGTCCACGCCCGAAAACGGCGTCGAAATCGAGGAAGCATCGCTCGACGATTGCCTTCGCCTTTTCGGCTTGCGCAACGACTCCTTTGTCATTGCTAACAGCAAGAGCGGTCTCGCCGTCGACTGGATCGGCCATAGTGCATGGTTCACCGCTGCCTTGGCCCAGCCCGATCGGCATTGGATCGCGTTTGTGCGCGAGGCCGGCACCGACATTGGCGTCGTACGCTTCGAACGCTCGTCGAAATCTGCAGCCGCGATATCGGTTTATCTCCTGGCGCATGCTACGGGTCGTGGTCTTGGACCGAAAGTCATCAGGCAAGCTTGCAAGGACATAGCCGCACTGTGGGGCTTAAGTCGCATCGACGCGGAAATCGTGCCGCGAAATCGGCCATCCTTGTCCGCCTTCGAGAAGGCGGGCTTTGTCCCTGCGGCGCTTGAGAACGGTGTCGAACGGTTGCAGCTCGTTATCCGGCCGGCCCCTCCGCAGCTGCGGGACCGACAGTGAGATACCGGGCTGGCTAAATGCCGGCCGCAGGAACCAGGCACGGCACGCCGGCAACGCGCCTCTTGGTCCTGTCCCTAGGGACAGCGATCTTCTACGGGTAGCCGATCCCGAGCGTTATCCGGCGTTTTTCGAGCACCGGGGCTGCCTTTATGAAATCACTCTCAGGAGGCGCTGACGCCCTGATAGCCTTCATTCCGGTTTATGCCTGATTGAGCGGAGCGCCGCGACCGCGGGGTTGGCGGCAAGAAAGCGCAGTATGTCGGTCGTCCCGAAGGCCGGATTGCCGGTGGCCTCCCGCCACGCCATCGCCAGCGCGTCGAATTTCGCCACCTCGACATCGAGGCCATCGGGAAAAGTTGGTCGCAGCGTGTTGGACGCGTAATCATAACTGCCCTCGACTGCGAATCGGGTCCACGGCATCGGTCACGGTCCAGTCCACCAGCGGGCAATCCCCGGTCAATCGCACGACGAGGCTTGGCCGATAGAGTTCCGCTGCACGGTAGAAGCGGTCGAGGACATCGTCGAGGCTGCCGCGGAAGACCGGGATGCCGCATTCGACCCCAACCTCCGCGACCGCATCATCTTCCTTTTGATCGCTCGTCGCGAGCACCAGCGTCTTGAAAGATCCGCAGCGCCGATACGCTCGATCTGGAGCGCGCATGGGCCTGCCCAGGATCGGCTTCACCACCTTGCCAAGCAGCCGTCGTGATGTGGCCCGGGCCTGTAGAACCGCGATGATCATACCAGATCCTCCAGCACTCGGGTGGGATACGGTCACCGAGCGCCGTGCAGGAGTTTCGCCACTCGGGCTACGCCTAAGCCGTCAACCAAGTTCGCCCCACGTACAGCTTGTGAGGCAAGCTCACGCGGGGTTGCGATCATTTTTGAAACTAGCCGCTGAATGCGTATCGCGTCGACTTCGCCAACTTGACCGGCAAACCAGATCAGTCCATCTGCAGCAAGAGCCTTGCAGCTGATTATCTGGTTTTCTGCGAGCGCCGTCACGAGCGACGGCAAACCCAAGCAGAGCCGCTCCCACGTCGTCGCGCCTCCTGCTCCAATCGCGAGATCGGCTGCGGCCATCAGATCAGCCAGGTGCGGGCGCATGCGATGAATTCGAGTTCGCGGCCTCATCGCCGCCAGCTTCTCGACTGCGCCAGCGTTTGGGTTGGCCCCTCCCAGGACCACGTCGATCTCAAGATGCTCAAAAGCGGGCGCCGCCAAGGCTTCCAACGAAAGTCCTGTGAGGTTTTCGGCATCGACGCCGCCGAAATATATCAGTATGCGCCGAATCGTTCCGTTTGGGGGCGACTTGGTCGCGCGGATACGAGCATATTCGGGATGGAGGAGCGCGTAGTGGGGGCCGACAAATAGGTTGCAGTTCTCCGGCACGAGCGTCTGATAGCGAGCCTCCCTTGTGCCGGCGTAGTTTTGGTCCAGCAGCACGTCGCAATCATGAGGCCGGTTGCACAGGTCGTCGATAACCATGATGCGTTGACAATGGGGGCGAAGGGACTGTTGCCACTTCGCTCCGAGACCGTAGTGATCGACGATCAGCCAATCGGGTCGGTTGCCCGCGAGCGCTGCGATGGTATCGACCGCATCCTCGACCTCGGTTACCCCGAGCCAAGGCGTATATTCCACTCCCGTCGCCGTCTTTTGGGATGCTGGCATGACGATCACCGGAAAGCGTGACGTCGTCAGCGCTTCGATGAGATGGCCCTTGTGGTTACGGCAAACGAAGACGACTTCGCCGCCGTGATTTCGCAGCGCTTCAGCAAGGGTTCGGCAGCGGACGAGATGGCCAGTGCCTATCAGCGCTGAGCTGTCGACGCGAATGACGGCTTTCATTTGAACGCTGTTCTTGCGCAGCTCTCAGCAATTTGAGCACCTTTGAACGCGTGGCGAGCTGCATTATCCGCCCGCACACCGTTCCCAGGCAGCATAACGGCCGCATTGCTTCTGCTAAAAAGCGCCATGCCCGTTGCGCCACCGGTCGAGCCCGGACCCCATGCTTACTTTACCACTTCTCGAAGAGCCTCGACGACATAATCCTGTTGTTCAAAGGTGAGCGCGGGATAAAGCGGCAGGCTGACCGCTTCGCCGTAATAGCGCTCGGATTCGGGAAAGTCACGAGGATCAATGCCAAAGCGCGCGAAGTCCGGCTGCCTGTAGAGCGGGATGTAGTGGAGATTGACCAAGATTCCCTTGCTTCTCAGGTGTTCGAACACCTCACGCTGCGTTACACGGATCTCTCCGAGCTGGAGCCGTATGATGTACAGGTGAAAGGCAGAGTAGGTGTCGGGGTGTCGCCAGGGCGACCTGATAGGAAGATCGCCGACGAGCTCATCATAGCGCGCTGCAAGAACGTGGCGCCGGACCACGTAATCGTCGAGGCGCTTGAGCTGACTGAGTCCAAGCGCGGCCTGGATATCCGTCATGCGATAGTTGAAGCCAAGTTCGATCTGCTCATAATACCAAGGCCCGTCCGATGACTTGGACATCTCGGCGGTGTCGCGTGTAATGCCATGCGTCGCTAGCCGGGCCATGCGTCGAGCGAGCGCCGGATCGTTCGTCAGCGCCATACCGCCTTCGCCGGTTGTGACGATCTTCACCGGATGGAAGCTAAACACGGTAACATCGCTGAACGCGCAGCCGCCGACCGGGCGCCCCCGATATTGTCCGCCGATCGCGTGCGAGGCGTCCTCGACGACCCGGAAGCCGTAGCGGTCGGCCAGCGCCTTGAGATCCGCCGACGCGCAACTCTGTCCAGCCAGGTGCACGGCCACGACTAACTTGGGCAGCGTTCCAAGCAGCTCGGCCGAGGCCAGTTTGTCGGCTAACCGTTCGGCGCTGAGATTGTAAGTCTTCGGGTCGATGTCAACGAAATCGATCTGGCCCCCGCAATAGCGCGCGCAATTAGCGCTCGCCACGAACGTTATCGGCGAAGTCCAGACGCGATCTCCCGCTTCTATCCCCAGTGCGAGGCATGCCAAGTGCAGCACCGAGGTTGCGCTATTTCCTGCAACCGCATGGCGCGCACCCACCATTTCCGCTACGGCGTGCTCGAACCTCGGAACCACAGGGCCCTGTGTCAAGAAGTCGGAGCGCAGCACCTCCTCGACGGCACGAATGTCGGCAGGCGTCACGTCATGACGACCATACGGGATGATCATCAAAACTTGCCAATCTTTGCCGCGTTCTTCTCACACCATTGCTGCAACTGGGCGACGCTCATCCAGTCGGTGTTGGTATCGGAACGGTAGACGAAATCCGGTCCGACCTTGGTGCCGTCGCCGATTCGGCGCTCGTCGTCGCTCCACCCGTGGATTGCGGGCAAAATTTTGTAATGTTCAGGATATTCGTAGGTATAGGGAACATCTTCCTGGCCAATCATCTGCTCGTGGATTTTTTCGCCCGGACGGACCCCTATAATCTCATGCCGGGCATTCGGAGCGACGGCACGAGCGATGTCAGTTACCTTCATCGAGGGTATTTTCTTCACGAAGATCTCGCCGCCGATCATGTCGTCGAAGGCGTGCCAAACGAGATCGACTGCCTGATCGAGCGTGATCATGAACCGCGTCATGCGGGTGTCGGTGATGGGCAGTGTGCCGCCTTGAGCGATCGACTGAAAGAAAGGGATCACGGACCCACGTGACCCCATCACGTTCCCATATCGCACCACGGAGAACGAGGTATTCTGGTGCCCTACATAGGAGTTGCTGGCAACGAAAAGCTTGTCGGAAGCTAACTTGGTTGCCCCGTATAGATTCAGCGGGCTGCTGGCTTTATCGGTCGAAAGTGCGACTACCCTCTTCACACTTCTATTTATACAAGCGTCGACGAGGTTCATTGCTCCAATCACATTCGTCTTGACGCACTCGAATGGATTGTATTCGGCAATGGGTACGATTTTTGCCGCAGCAGCATGCACCACATAATCGATGCCATCGAGCGCGCGTTCCAGTCGATCTTTATCGCGTACATCTCCGATGAAAAACCGCACGCGCTCATCATCCTTAAAAAGCCTGGCCATCTCCCACTGTTTCATTTCATCCCGAGACAATATCACGAGACGACGAGGCGAAAATTTTTCAAGCGTCATCGGCACGAAGGCGTGGCCGAACGATCCCGTGCCGCCGGTGACGAGGATGGATGCGTTTTCGAGCATGGCCTCACTGATCTGCTTTTTTGACTGGAAGTCGGCGACTTGACCTGCGCACCCGCGCCCTTCAAATTGAGCGCGGGGTCAGGCGCTAACGCGCATCACGAGAGAGCACATAAAAAACTGGGCACCGATATGTCGGGTGACAAGCGACGCGTCGCGACAAAACTGTTCGCACGTCTCGGACAGCAGGTTTTCCGCGATGCCGCAACGCGTCGCAACCGTTTCTCGCAGCTGAGGCCGAGGCCAACATTGATCGCCTTCGAAAAAGCTGTAGCCGCCAAGGATATCTGTAAGACCTTGACCGCCTTGCGAGCCCTCGAGGCCGAAAACGTTCCGCTCCCTCCCGCGGCGCTCGCGCCGTTGCTGATCTCTGCCCGGGATGATGAATGGGCGTTAACGAGCGACCTTTCGTTTCTTCAGGCGATCAGCGCGAAGGCTGCTAGCTTGCGTGAGCTTGCGCTTTGGGCATTTTTCGCTGCGGCACACAATCGTCACCCGGCAATCTACGATCGCTTGCTCAGTGAAGCCGAAAAGTATCAGCAACTGTCCAAGGAAGACACTGCAGCATTCCAGGCGCTCGAAATTATTCTAGATCTAATATTTTTCGTCGTTGTCGATAATCGAGACCGCTGTTTGGATCTATTGCCTTGCAACCCGCAACTTTTGAATCTGTTAGAAACAGCAAATGACCCGAATCAGAAAGATGGGAGATATTATTCAAGAGAAGGGTATCCTTGCCTCAAAACGCTGGAAATAATTAAAGAACTTCGCCAACAAAAGACTTTTGAACACCATATCCAGATATTGGCGAGACACTATTGCTCATGCAAAAACTACTATATAATGAGCACACTGATTGAATATTTGGTCCCTAATTATAGACATTATCCTTATCCTGAAGGTTTTGCTAAACTGGTTGCCTTGCTGCACGCTCAAAGCATTTCTTACTTTGATATTGTGGCAACTTCGAATGACCATAGCTGGTTAAATCAAAAAGACACTCGGAAAAATATGAAATATGTCACAAAAATATTCAAAAAAGTAGGTGACTGTGAACGTGAGATCATTTTTCGCCAGATTGCAGAGCGACAAAAAGCGTTAGTGAAGCTGCGCGGTAGGGGCCGTTCCCTCGCCAACGGTCTATTCCGAAATATCTTCACGAGCGAAAATTCCCCGCAGCGTGAATTGAGCAGGGAAACCTGGTCTACCGCGGAGGATTGGGGTAAGCGACGCGCTTCATTTATAAGGCGACATAAGGTTACTGCAGAACAGTTCGTTCGCGATGCCGATTCGGCCAGCCTTCGTAATTTCCTTCTAGCCTCAAGCAACTTGTGGCCGCTAGATTTTCTGGTCGAAACCAATCGGTTACTCGACAGCGCGACACAACCCAGACGTCCAGTGGGTGTAATCGTCCTTTTTTTGCGCAACTATCGTGCTTTGACCGCAATGCCCCTCTTATCGTTCTACAATCTGAAACTAAAAGGCTTTGCGCTTATCTCTTTAGCGCCTGGCATTTTGTCTGCTCATCCAACCGATTACGAAGAATTGAATGCACTTGAGGGTGTTTTCGAGAACGCTTATAGGCGTGGTACGACAAACGCGTGGGAAATCGATCTCGTCAATGGTCGCGCTGTCTGTAAAGGCATCAATTTTTTCCAAGGATTGGAAGAAGTTATTTGCTGTCACTTTCGTCGCTATACTATCGACTATCGGGATCTATCTATATTAAGTTTCGCTAATAAATTAATCGCAGATATGGATGCGTCGATTGAATGTATTGATAAACTTAAAGGTGTAGCGTCAAAAACTGGAATTCCTATCAAGGTTTTCGTTAAGACTGTGCATTGTTCTATTGAGTTTGCGGCTCGACATTATGTAAGTTCAATCTCGGAAAACGGTGACCTCGAGCTCTTTCAAGCCTGCACTGCGTATGAAAACTATTTTAGCAACTTCAATTCACCGATAGCATCAACTCTTGTAGTGCAGAACATGACGCGCCATCCGAGCCTCAGCCAAGCTCACGTCCCGCCCAGGGAAGAATTTGAGCACTGGTATAAGAGATACTGGCCCGAATTGCGCGACCTGTCAGATATAGCAGAATCTGCCGTCAGCATCACCCGGGTCAAACAGACCAGTGAAAGCATCGAAAAATATGCCTTTAAGAAGCGAGTTGTCGATCACAGGAAAGCCGGAGGGCCCGCTATTTGCCTGTTCGGAAAGGTCCTGTTCGACCAAGGTGTCCCTATCAAAGGGGGAGCGGCGCATGCCGGCATGAAGGACTGGTTCGACCACACGATTAAGATTGCCCGTGACAATCCGAACCTGCTGCTCCTGATCAAGCCGCATCCGCACGAGCTGCGAAATGAGATCGCTCTTTATCCTAATGAAATGTTGGAAGATTGGATGCCGGCTCCTCGGCCTGAAAACATAATTTTCCTGCCGCACGACATGTTCAACCTACACGAAGTAGCAAACTTTACGGATCTCGGGCTGGTTTGGAACGGTTCCGCGAGCATGGAGCTCGGTGTTCTTGGCGTCCCCTGTATCGTCGCCTCGCTGTACGGCGATCTCGACTTTCCGGTCGGTCATATCCTGCCGAAAGATCTCGGCGAGTATGAACAGTTGCTGCGCGGTGCCAAAACGCTGAGACCCGGACCGGAGGTCAAGGATCGCAGCCGGGCGTTGATTCATTATTTGCGGTCCGAGAATGTTTCCATTCCCTACCGTTATACGCGACGTACACTGACCAACCTACATGTTTCCAGACTTGAATGGATCGAGGAGGACCTCGAACGCTTTCGGACTCGAGGCGATCCATATGTTGATCGCATCGCCGATAGGATCGCACGCTAACTTTGTGGACCCGGTAGGTTTCGCGCGCCGGGTTCCGTGCTGTTCTGCGGCGATGAGCGTCGCACCGCTGCAACGGAACGGGTCGGCGTCGTAGGCTTGATTTGCTGAGGACTGCGTCCGCGCAATGTTTCGACAGGTTTCTGCGTCGCATGCGGCATGTTTCTTGATGTCGACTAGCCGTTCCTACGGACAATCGGATGCGGCCACTGGCCAGCCGCGGACACCGCGACTCAGCCACGTGGGCTGACGATTCTGAACGTAAACCCTGACGATCGGTGCCCAAGCCATTCCATCGACGACTTCCTGCATCCGTTGCGGCAAGCAGGCCGAATGTCCACGTCGTGAAGCACTTAGCACGAGCACTCGCTTCGGCAAGTAGGGCGACCCTCGATGCGTGTAGTAATCCCTATACCCCAGCGTCATGACCGGCCCGATCAGGTGCTTGTGCACAACTCTGTGGCTTGATCGCCACAGGGGCGTTCCAA
>JBKJVQ010000200.1:0-13046 GCA_046717125.1 Methyloligellaceae bacterium | reverse complement strand
CACAACCCGCCCCCCGGCAACTTACCCGATATCCAGTTCACGCCCATCAAGTAAGCGGCGCCGCGCGTCGCGGCGCTGCTCGCGGGCGACGTCGATTTCATCGCGCCCGCGCCGCCGGCGGATTTCGAACGCATCAATTCCGACGGGTGCTGCGACCTCGTCACGATGACCGGGACGCGCATTCTCGTCTTTCAACTTAATCAGAAACGGGTCGAGGCCTTCGGCGATCCGCGCGTCCGCGAGGCCATGGCGCTTGCCGTCAACAACAAGGCGATCGTGGACAAGATTCTGCGCGGGGCGGGGACGCCCGCGGGGCAGCTCAGCCCTCCGGGATATGACGGCCACGATCCGGCGCTCGGCCCCCGCTACGATCCCGCGCGTGCGCTCGAGCTGATGAAGGAAGCCGGATACGCGGACGGATTTCGCGTGACGATGATGGCGCCCAACAACCGCTATGTCAGCGATTTCCGGATAGCCGAAGCGGTCGTGTCCATGCTTGCGCGCATCAAGATCAAGGTCGATCTGACGACGATGCCCAAGGCCCAGTACTGGCCGAAATTCGACGAGCGCGCCGCCGACATCATGATGATCGGGTGGCATTCGGATACCGAGGATTCAGCGAATTTCTACGAGTTCCTTGCCATGACGCCGAATCCGGCCAGCGGATACGGACAATATAATTCAGGAAACTATTCCAGCGCCGAGGTCGACCGGCTGACGCTTCAGACCCAATCGATGACAGACGAGAGCGCGCGCTCGGCCGTCATGAAACAAATTGAGAAGATACTCCGTGTGGAGACGGCCATGCTGCCGATCCATTGGCCCAATCTCTCCTGGGCCGCGCGCAAGGGTGTCCGCATCGCACCCGTGTTGAATGTGATGGATTTTCCCTATCTCGGCGATCTGGTGATGGAGTGAGGGAGTGGTCGCAGTTCAAGACCTGTTGCTATTCTAACTAATGCAGATCGCCACCTTTCTTCTCCGGCGCGCGTTACAGGCGCTGATCGTCATGCTGGCCGTGGCGACGATCGCGTTTCTCGTGAAGGACGCTCTGGGCGATCCCTTGCGGGAAATCCTCGGTGAGGCCGTGCCCGAAGCGCAGCGCGAGGAGATGCGCACGAAGCTTGGGCTCGATGTGCCGCTCCATATCCAGTACGGGCGCTTCCTCTCGAACGCGGCGCAGGGCGATCTCGGCACGTCCTATATTTTCAAACGGCCGACGCTCGATGTCATCGCGTCCAAATTCCCTGCGACGTTCGAGCTGGTGCTGGCGGCAAGCCTGATCGTGCTGCTCATATCGCTGCCGACCGGCATCTATTGCGCCCTCTTTCCACGCGGATTCATCGCGCAGGCGCTTATGGCGTTCAGCGTGGTCGGCCTGTCGGTACCTGTGTTCCTTACGGGCATTTTCCTGATTGCCATCTTCTCGGTCTGGCTCGGCTGGCTACCCGCCTTCGGGCGGGGGGACACCGTGGCGGTCGGCATCTGGGAGACCGGGCTACTGACGCTCGACGGATGGAAGCATCTGCTTCTGCCGGCGCTGACGCTGTCCTCCATCATGGTGGCGCTCTTCATTCGCCTCGTGCGCGGCGCGATGCTCGACGAGCTGCGACAGGATTATGTGCGCACCGCGAGGGCGAAGGGATTGCCGCCGCGCCGGATATGGTTCGCGCATGCGATGCGGAACGCCCTGCTGCCGATCGTCTCGGTGGGCGCGCTGCAGATCGGCTCCCTGCTCGCCTTTACGCTTCTGACGGAAACGGTATTCCAGTGGCCGGGGATGGGATTCCTGTTCCTCGAAGCTGTCACGCGTTCCGACGTGCCGCTGATCGTCGCCTATCTCGTCGTGGTTGCGCTGGTGTTCGTCGTCGTGAACACGATCGCCGATCTGCTGGCGCTATCGCTCGATCCGCGGGTCGAACTCGCCGGGGCCGGATCGTGATTGACATACGGTCGCGCGCCGATGCACCGGGCCTCTGGCGGCGCTTCCGTTTCAATACCGGCGCCGGCGTCGCGCTCTTGGTCCTCGCAATCATTGCGGCGGCTGCGTTCCTAGCGCCGCTTTATGCGCCGCAGGATCCATTCGATCCGGGTGCGCTGGATATTCTCGATTCCGAACTGCCGCCATTTTTAATGCAAGGGGCCGATCCCCGCTTCCTGCTCGGCACGGACGGACAGGGCCGCGACATGCTCAGCGCCATGCTCTTCGGCGCGCAGCTTTCGCTGACGATCGGGATCGCGGCCGTGGTGTTCCAGGCGGTGATCGGCATCGCGCTTGGCGTAATCGCCGGGTACTCGGGCGGCCGGGTCGACGGCGTCATCATGCGCATCGCCGACATCCAGCTCGCGCTTTCGACGCTGATCGTTGCGATTGTGGTGCTGGCGCTGTTTCGCACAGCGTTCGGCGCGCAGAGTTTCGGCGCATGGGCCGCGCCGCTCCTGATCGCCGTGATCGGGATCGCGGAATGGCCGTTCCTTGCGCGTACGACACGCGCCGCCGTGATGGCCGAAGCGCGGCGTGACCATGTGCGCGCGGCTCGGGCGCTCGGACTGTCCAACCGGCAGATCGTTTGGCGTCACATTTTGCCGAATGCGCTCTCGCCCATGATCGTGGTGGGGGCGGTGCAGGTCGGCAACGCGATCATGGCGGAAGCTGCCTTATCGTTTCTGGGCCTCGGCATGCCGGTGACAACGCCGTCGATGGGAACGCTGATCCGGTCCGGCTTCGACCTGCTGTTTTCAGGCTCGTGGTGGGTCACGATCCTGCCGGCCATGGTGCTGATCGCCATATTGCTTTGCGTCAATCTCATCGGCGACAGTTTGCGCGACGCGCTCGATCCGAGACGGCAAAGGTCGCCCTGATTGCCGGAAGCCGCACCACGGCGCTGACGCTCTTTTTCTGACAGGTGGCTGGAGCCCGCGAATTTGCCCACCCGTTCGGACGGGCTTTGACCTACGTTGCGGGGGTTCTCGGGCTTATGGCGCGCTTCTATAAGGTGCGTGCAGAACAAGGCGACGGCCTGATTGGCGCGTCCAGGAGGAAGCTACATGCCTGAATCGGCTTTGCCGAGACCGGATCTCGTTTACGCGCTCAGGCGCGTGACGGAGCACGCGGCATGCGCGGCCTTTGCGTGGATCGGCCGCGGCGACAAGGAACAGGGCGACAGCGCGGCGGTGACCGCCATGCGCAGGGCCCTGGCAGACATCGAGCTCGACGGTACGGTGGTGATCGGCGAGGGCGCACGCCTGGACGCCCCGGTCTTCGGTAGCGGCGAACGCGTTGGACAACCGGACTCGTCGTTCAAGGCCGATCTGGCCGTCGATCCCATCGAAGGCACGAGCTACCTCGCCAAGGGCCTGACCAATGCCCTGGCGGTGCTGGCCGCCTCGCCCCAGGGTACCATGCTGGATCCCGGTCCTGCCTTCTACATGGAGAAGTTCGTCGCGCCGCCCGCCGCCAAGGGCAAGATCGATCCCGCCTGGCCAACGAACCGCAAGCTGAATGCGCTGGCAAAACTCCTCAGGAAGGACGTCGACCAGCTCACGGTCTTCGTTCTCGAAAAGCCGCGCCATCGCAGGCTCGTGGAAGAGATTCACCGCACCGGCTGCCGGGTTGCGCTCTATCCGGCCGGCGACGTAGCCGGCGCATTGCTTGCGGGCGTCCCCAATTCCGGCATCGATGCGCTGATGGGAACAGGCGGCGTGCCGGAAGGCATCATGTCCGCCTGCGCAATCCGGGCGCTGGGCGGCGAGTTCCTCGCCCGTTTCGATCCTCAGCTCGCGACCGAGACCAAGGCAGTCGCTGACGCTGGAATCGATACGAAAAAATGGATGACGCTCGACGATCTCGTGAAGTCCGACGATGTGTTCTTCGTCGCCACAGGCATCACGACAGGTCTGATGCTCGAGGGTGTAGAATCCGTGGACGGACATTTCAAGGTGCAGAGCATGATGGTAGCCGGTGCGACCGGCGAACGACAAATCATGACGAGCTATCTGCCGGCCGAACGACTGGCGCAGGCCATGGCTCCGCGAGACGCGGCCTGAGGAGGAACGCGGAATGAACAGGATGGCAGAAAGGGAGTTCGGGGTGCCGAAGCGAGTCGAGCGACCGATCATCCTCGGTATCTGCGGGGATTCGGCGAGCGGCAAGACCACCTTGACCGCCGGCATTGCGCATATCCTGGGCGAAGATCGCTGCACGGTCATCTGTACGGACGATTACCATTCGCAGGACCGCAAGGAGCGGGCGCAAAGCGGGCTGTCGGCGCTGGACCCGCGCTGCAACTACATCGACATCGTGGAGCAGCATCTGCGCGCGCTGCACAATGGTGAAGCGATTCTCAAGCCGCACTACAATCACGACCACGGAACGCTTGAGCGCCCCGCATATGTAAAGCCGAAAGACTTCATCATCGCGGAAGGCCTGCTCGGCTACACGACCCGCGCGATGCGCGACTGTTACGACGTGAAAATCTACCTCGACCCGGAGGAAGATTTGCGGGTGAAGTGGAAGCTCCACCGGGACACGACGAAGCGCGGCTATACGAAGGAGCAGGTGCTCACCATCCTCGAAAAGCGCAAGAGCGGCTCGCCGGCCTTCATCCATCCGCAACGGACTTTCGCCGACATCGTCATCCGCTTCCAGAAGCCGCACGACCACAACGAGAATGCCAACGGCGCTCTCGACGTCCGCCACATCCTGCGCCCGACCCTGCCGCACCCGGATTTCACGCCGCTGTTCGACGGTTCCGGCCATCGCGGACTACATCTCGAACTCGTACGCGACAAGGATGGCAAGCCGGTCGACATGCTGGAGATCAACGGCAACATCTCGGACGACCGCGCGGTGAAGATCGAGGACCTGCTCTGGAACCTCATTCCGGAAGCAGGGCATTTGCGCGACATGGTCGGTCGCATCGATGCGGATAACGGCGTCAAGAAGAGCCACCCGCTCGCGCTGACGCAGCTTCTCGTCGCATATCACATGGTCAAGGCCGCACTTGGCGTTCACGCCATCTAGGCTGAACGGAATCGTATCGGAGAACAGCATGGGTGAAGCTTTGAACCTGGCGCGGGACGAGGGCGCCTTCAAAGCCGACATCGCAGTCAACGACGCCGCCCACAACGACATGGCCAACGCCATCCGCACGCTGGCGATGGATGCGGTCGAGAAAGCGAATTCCGGTCATCCCGGCATGCCGATGGGCATGGCGGACGTCGCGACTGTGCTGTTTACCCGCTACCTGAAATTCGACGCCGCCAATCCGAAATGGCCGGATCGCGACCGCTTCATCCTGTCGGCCGGGCACGGCTCGATGCTGCTCTATGCGCTGCTCTACCTGACCGGGTTCGAGAGCATGGATATCGAGCAGATCAAGAATTTCCGCCAGCTCGACTCAGCTACCCCTGGACACCCCGAGAATTTCATGACGCTCGGCGTCGAGACGACGACGGGGCCGCTGGGGCAGGGCTTCGCCAATGCCGTCGGCATGGCGCTGGGCGAACGGCTGCTCGCGGCGCGTTACGGCGCCGGCATCGTCGACCACTACACCTATGTCATCGCGGGCGACGGCTGCCTGATGGAAGGCATCAGCCATGAGGCGATCTCGCTCGCAGGCCATCTCAAGCTCGGCAAGCTGATCGTCTTCTTCGACGACAACGAGATCTCCATCGATGGACCGACCTCGCTGTCCGTGTCGGACGACCAGATCAAGCGGTTCGAGGCGTCGGGCTGGCATACGCAGCGCATCGACGGCCATGACGCTGAAGCGATCGCCGCCGCTATCGAGTCGGCGCAGAAGGCCAAGGACAAGCCGTCGATGATCGCGTGCCGCACGGTCATCGGCTACGGCGCGCCGAAGAAGGCCGGCACGGCCGCGACGCATGGCTCGCCGCTTGGCGCAGAGGAGATCGAAGGGGCGCGCAAGAATATCGGCTGGAGCCATGCGGCGTTCGACGTACCCGACGACATTCTCTCGTCCTGGCGCGGGGCGGGGAAACGCGGACGCGCGGCGTTCGAGAAATGGACCAAGGCCGCCTCGAAACCATCCAAGGGCGAGATCGCCCGTCTCGACGATCCGATCGATGCCGAGATGAAGCAGACCATCGCCAAGGTGGTGCGCGAGGTGAAGGCGGGCTTCACGAAAGAAGGCAAGAAGCTCGCGACGCGCCAGTCCTCAGCCAAGACCCTGGAAGCGCTGATCCCGCTCGTGCCTAGTCTGATCGGCGGCTCGGCCGACCTTACCGGCTCGAACGGAACCATCACCAAGGACCATACCGACGTGAAGGCGTCGGATGGTTACCAGGGCAACTACATCCGCTACGGCGTACGCGAGCACGGCATGGCGGCTGCGATGAACGGCCTCGCGCTGCATGGTGGGTTCGTGCCCTACGGCGGCACATTCCTTGTGTTCAGCGATTATTGCCGGCCCTCGATCCGCCTTTCGGCACTGATGCGTGAGCGCGTAATCTACATCATGACGCATGACTCGATCGGACTTGGCGAGGACGGGCCGACGCACCAGCCGGTCGAGCATCTCGCCGCCTTGCGCGCGACGCCGAACCTCAACGTGTTCCGCCCGGGCGACTCGGTCGAATGTGCCGAGATGTGGGAGTGCATGATCGACAATCCGGAGACGCCATCGGTCGCGGCGCTGTCGCGGCAGGGCATGGCGGTGGTCCGCACCGAGCACACGGACGAGAACCTCACGGCCAAGGGCGCGTACGTGCTGCGCGAAGCCGACGGCGAACGGGACGTGACCACCATCGGCACGGGCTCGGAGCTCGAACTGGCGGTCAAGGCCGCGGAGAAGCTCAACGCCGAGGGGATCAACGCGGCGGTCGTCTCCATGCCGTGCTGGGAGCTCTTCGCCGGTCAGGACAAGTCCTACCAGGACAGGGTGCTGGGAACCGCGCCGCGCGTCGCGGTCGAAGCCGCGGTCGGTTTCGGCTGGAACCAGTGGATCGGTGCGGACGGCATATTCGTCGGCATGGAAGGCTTCGGCGCATCCGCCCCGGCGGAACATCTCTTTGAGCATTTCGGAATCACGGCGGACGCCGTGGCCGACGCCGCTCGCAAGGCCGTCAAGAAGACCAGGAAGGCTTAAGGCGAAACATGAGCAGCATCGATGCATCGAAACTTCCGACGACGGACGATATAGACGTCAGGGGCAAGCGCGTGTTGATCCGCGCCGACCTCAACGTGCCGATGGCGGACGGCAAGGTCACGGACGCGACCCGGATCGAGCGCTTCGTGCCAACGGTCAAGGCGCTGTCTGATCGCGGCGCCAAGGTGATCGTCATGTCCCATTTCGGCCGTCCGAAAGGGAAGCGCTCGGCGGAGACTTCGCTCAAGCCGATCGCCGACAAGATGGGATCGCTGATGAACGGCGGCACGGTCTCGTTCATCCCGGATTATGAGGGTGCTGAAGCCGAATCGGCGGTCGCAGCCATGAAGGACGGCGACGTCGCGCTGCTGGAAAACGTCCGCTACGATTCCGGCGAGGAGAAGAACGACGAGAGCTTCGCCAGGAAGCTCGCGAAGCTCGGCGACATCTATGTCAACGACGCCTTCTCCTGCTCGCATCGCGCGCACTCCTCGACGGAAGCCATCGCGCATATCCTGCCGGCCTATGCCGGGCCGTCGCTGATGGCGGAGATCAAGGCGCTGGTAGCGGCGCTGGAGACGCCGAAGCGGCCGGTGGTGGCGATCGTCGGGGGCGCGAAGGTCTCGACCAAGATCCCGGTGCTGACAAACCTCGCAGCGAAAGTCGACACGCTCATCATCGGCGGCGGCATGGCCAACACGTTTTTGTTCGCGCAAGGGGTAGAGGTCGGCAAGTCGCTGTGCGAGCGGGACTTCAAGGATACGGTGCACGAGATCGTGGCGGCCGCGAAAAAGGCGGGCTGCCGAATCGCGCTCCCCACCGATGTGGTCGTCGCGGACGCCTTCAAGGAAGGTGCCAATAACAAGGTCGTGGCGCTCGACGAGGTGCCGGACGACATGATGATCCTCGACGTGGGACCGCAGACCGTCGCCGATCTGAAACGCGTGCTCGCGAACAGCAGGACGCTGCTCTGGAATGGTCCGCTCGGCGCATTCGAGATTGCGCCATTTGAGGAGGGCACGTTCGCCCTCGCCAAAGAAGCGGCTGCGCTCTCTGACGCGGGCAAGCTGATTTCGGTCGCCGGCGGTGGCGACACGGTAGCCGCGCTGAACGCGGCAGGCGCTACCTCCGACTTCACCTACGTGTCGACGGCAGGCGGCGCATTTCTGGAATGGCTCGAGGGCCGCGATCTCCCCGGGATCGTGGCGCTGATGAAGCACTGAGCCTGATGCCGAAAAGTGAAGCGGTTCTCGAACGACATCATGCTCAACAATTTAGATGATCACGTTTTTGACCCGGCTCAAGCCGGGGTCAGCGTGATCTAATGGAGAAAAAGAGATGGCGCTGATTACCCTGAGGCAACTCCTCGACCACGCAGCTGAACACGGCTACGGCGTACCGGCCTTCAACATCAACAATATGGAGCAGGGCCTCGCCATCATGGAGGCCGCCCAGGAGACGAACTCCCCGGTCATCATCCAGGCGAGCCGTGGCGCGCGTTCTTATGCCGGAGATCTGATGCTCGCGAAGCTGATCGAAGGCCTGCAAGCGCTATACCCGAACATCCCGCTCTGCATGCACCAGGACCATGGCAACAACGCCGCGACCTGCTTGTCGGCCCTCCAGCACGGCTTCACATCGGTGATGATGGACGGATCGCTCGAGGAAGATGCCAAAACGCCGGGTTCCTACGAGTACAACACCGCCGTCACGAAGAAGGTGACGGACATGGCGCACATGGTCGGCGCATCGGTCGAGGGAGAGCTCGGCTGTCTCGGTTCGCTCGAGACCGGCGGCGGGGAGGCCGAGGATGGTCACGGCTTCGAGGGCACGCTCGACAAGCACATGTTGCTGACCGATCCCGACCAGGCGGCTGAGTTCGTGGCCGAGACCAAGGTGGATGCGCTCGCTGTCGCCATCGGCACGAGCCACGGCGCCTACAAGTTCACGCGGAAGCCGACCGGCGACGTGCTGGCCATGGACGTGATCGAGGCGATCCATAGCAAGCTGCCGAACACGCATCTCGTCATGCACGGCTCGTCGTCCGTGCCGGAGGATCTGCAGGCCGAGTTCAACAAATATGGCGGCGAGATGCGAGAGACCTACGGCGTGCCGGTCGAGGAGATCGTGCGCGGCATCAAGCACGGCGTGCGCAAGATCAACATCGATACCGACCTCCGCATTGCTGCGACCGCCCAAGTGCGTCGCGTGTTGACCGAGGATAAGTCCGAATTCGACCCGCGCAAATATTTGAAGCCTGCGATAGCCGCGATGCGCAAGGTGGTGAAGGACCGGCTGGAGGCCTTCGGCACGGCCGGCAACGCCTCGAAGATCAAGGTCATTCCGATGGCTGAGATGGCCAAGCGCTATGCCAAGGGCGCGCTCGACCCGCAAATCGCCGTGGCGAGGGCGGCAGAATAGGCGCCTGCGCCATGCCTCCAGCCCTCATCGTCACCCGAGCCTTTAGTCGGGCATGAACGGGGCTTGGCCGGCGTGATATGAACCCGTGTATGGCCGAGCCGCGCTCGGCCATACAATTTGCGTTGCAGACGGAGGGCCGAAGCCCGATGGATCGCAAGATACTGATCGCGCCGTCGATCCTATCGGCCAATTTCGCGAAGCTCGGCGAAGACGTCCGACGCATCGACGAGGCCGGCTGCGACTGGATTCATGTCGATGTGATGGACGGACATTTCGTGCCGAACATTACGATCGGCCCGGATGTCGTGAAGGCGCTGCGCCCGTACTCGCAAAAGTGCTTCGACGTTCACCTTATGATCAAGCCGTGCGATCCTTATCTCGAGGCCTTCGCGAAGGCGGGTTCGGACATCATCACGGTGCACGTGGAATCCGGGCCCCACGTCGACCGCTCCCTCCAGTTCATCCGCAGCCTTGGCAAGAAGGCCGGCGTGACGCTGACGCCCTCGACCCATGAGTCCTCGATCGAATATGTACTCGACAAGGTCGACCTGATCCTCGTCATGACCGTCAATCCCGGCTTTGGCGGCCAGTCCTTCATCGAGTCGCAGATCGAAAAGATCCGGCGGATTCGCCAGATGATCGGCCAGCGGCCAATCCATCTCGAAGTCGATGGCGGCGTGAAACCCGAGACGGCGGCGCTGGTCGCGGAAGCAGGCGCGGACGTATTGGTCGCAGGCGCCGCCGTGTTCAACGGCGGGGCGCTGAAGGAGAACATCGCAACCATCCGCGCCAGCGCCGAGAACGCCGTGAGGAAAGTGGCTTAGGCGGGGACATCCAAATTTGCTACATCCCCCGGCTTGGGCGGGGGACCCACAAGAACAGCAGTTCAGGGAAGCCATCTGATCATGGAGTTGAAGGCGCTAATCTTCGATGTCGATGGGACGCTGTCAGAGACCGAAGAGACCCACCGACAAGCCTTCAACAGGGCTTTCACGGAGGAAGGTCTCGACTGGCATTGGGATCGCTCGCTTTATCGGGACTTGCTCCAGGTCACCGGCGGCAAGGAGCGCATCGTGCACTACGTCGAAGCGCACCGACCCGAGGCCGACAAGCGTCGGCTTGCTTCGGGGCCGCTCTCGACGCTTCACCAGCGAAAGACGGCACACTACACGGAGCTGGTAAAATCCGGCGCCGCCCAGTTGCGGCCGGGGATCAAGCGACTGATCGACGAGGCACGCGCGGCACGGCTGAAGGTGGCCATCGCGACCACCACGACCGTCCCGGCCATCAAGGCTCTGCTGGAAGCGACGATCGGCGAAGGCGCGATGGATGAAGTGGACGCTGTTGCCGCCGGCGACATGGTAACCGCGAAAAAGCCCGCGCCTGACGTGTATCTTCTCGCGCTCGAGAAACTGGGCGTTCCTGCCAGCGCCTGTATTGCCTTCGAGGACTCGGAGAACGGGCTCAATGCGGCGGTTAGCGCCGGAATTGCCTGCGTGGTTACGCCGTCAATCAACCTCGACGATAAAGATTTCAGCGACGCGCTCGCCTGCGTGACCGTTCTCGGAGACGATGATGCGCCAGCGGAGTACCTATCGGGTGCGGCACTCGACGGTGACCGGGTGACGATCGATCAGCTTCGGAAGTGGCACGCAGCGCATGGTTCCGGCCGCGTTGAGGCGGCATGACACCCATCGCGCTCACCATTGCCGGATCGGATTCGTCCGGCGGCGCAGGCATCCAGGCGGACCTCAAAACCTTCTCCGCACTCGGCGTGTACGGCGCGAGCGTCATTACCGCGCTTACAGCGCAGAATACACGCGGGGTAACGGGCGTGCATTCCGTGCCTGCGGATTTCATCCGCGCTCAGATGGATGCGGTGTTCTCCGATCTCGTTGTGAAGGCGATCAAGATCGGCATGCTCGGCACGGCTGAGGCAGTGGAGGCCGTAGCGGCCGGGCTCGACGCCCATGCCGGGAACACCCCGGTAGTGCTGGATCCAGTCATGGTCGCAGCGTCAGGCGACGCGCTGCTCGAAATTGGCGGAGAGGCCGCACTGCGTGATCTGATTCCGTGCGCCACACTTATCACGCCCAATATTCCGGAGGCGGCGCGGCTGCTCGGCACGATCGAGGCGCGCGACGAAAACGAAATGGAGGAACAAGCGCGCGCCTTACTGGCGTTGGGCGCCAAGGCAGTGCTGCTCAAAGGCGGTCACGGCGGAGGCGCGCAGTCGGTCGATATTCTCGTCGATGGCGAGGGCTCCGCGCGATTCGCGGCGCCGCGTCTTCAGACGCGCAACACGCATGGCACGGGCTGCACGCTCGCGTCCGCCATAACAGCCCATCTGGCGCACGGCGCGTCGCTTCCCGAGGCTGTGACCAGGGCAAAGAGCTACATTACCGGCGCGATCGCGACCGCCGACGCGCTGAAGATCGGGCAGGGACGGGGGCCCGTGCACCATTTTCATGGCTGGTGGCGATAGGCGCCAAAATTTTCTCGGCACCATCCCGGAAGCCGCACAGCTTCTGTTGGGGGATTTAGGCCATCTAAAGCAAAGCCAAAGAGTCTATCGCTGGGTCCCGGGTCTCGCGATGCGCTGCGCGAACGCGGCGCGGGATGGTGAAGGACACCCGCTACTTCACCGCCATAACGACGCTTTGCCGCTGCTCGCCAAGCCCCGAGATACGCGCCCGGACCGTGTCGCCTTCCTTCAGGAAAACACGAGGATTGCGGCCCATCCCGACGCCGGGCGGGGTACCGGTCGTGATGATGTCGCCGGGCAGAAGGGTCATGAAGCGGCTGACATAGGTCACGAGAAAATCGACCGGAAAAATCATGCGCGACGTCGAGCCGGACTGCATGCGCTTGCGGTTCACATCGAGGGCGAGGTCGAGCGCCTGCGGGTCCGGGACATCCTCGCGCGTGACGAGCCACGGTCCGAGCGGGCCGAAGGATGGCGATGACTTCCCCTTCACCCACTGTCCGCTGCCCCTCTGGTATCTGCGCTCCGAGACGTCGTTGCAGATGCAGTAGCCGACGATATGCGCCATGGCCTGGCGCCGCGCGATGCGCGTCGCTTCCCTGCCGATGACGACCGCAAGCTCGACCTCCCAGTCCGTCCTTTCGGATCCGGGGGGCAGCACGATGTCGTCGTTAGGACCGGATATGCATGACACCGCCTTGTTGAAGAGCACGGGCTCGTCCGGCACCTCCGACTTGGTCTCCGCCGCATGATCGGCATAGTTCAGGCCGACACCGATGAAGTTGGACGTGCCGCCAACCGGCGCGCCGAGCCTGGGCTTGCCCTTTACGCGCGGCAGCCCGGCCGCTTTGAGCTTGCCAAGCTTGCGCAAGCCGGTCGCGGACAGGACATCGCCCGCAATATCGTCGACCTCGCCAGATAGGTCGCGCAGGACGCCTTCGCTATCGATAAGGCCGGGCTTTTCCAGCCCGCGATCGCCATAACACACAAGCCGCATAACGTATGCCCCACGAATTTGCGCGCCGAGGAAA